>JBGTJT010000506.1:0-10985 GCA_041744995.1 Pirellulales bacterium
CGCGACACAATGTGGCAGCGCACGAAAAACTTCGTCGACCGCACCACGGAGAAAAACAAAAGCCTCGCGCCCTCAGGCCAACCCGCCTCGACGCCGCCCGGAAATTCAGAGAAATTGAAATGAGTTAGTGCGGAAAGTACGATGCAATATTGCCTCCTTCGCCGGCAACCTGGACAACAAGTTTGTCTGCGATCGCGCCGGCATCGAAAGACAAGGTTTCGGTACGTCCGCTGCTGTCGCCGGTGGCATCGATTAGCGAGCCAGTATAGAGCACATGGATCATCTCCGCCTGAGCAAGCATAGGCGCGAGGCAAAGCATTGGGATCGCCAAGGCAATGAGGATCAAGAACGTGAATCGCAACAATTTTGTGGTCATGGGAAGGCTCCCAAAAAATGCAAGGTGATAATTGCTATATGGCTTCCGATAGGAAACCGACTGTGTCTCTGTGGTGTTCCGTCGTTGGTTCATTTTATTTAACGCCCTGCTTTCTGTTCTGTGGATACCGCCGTCCCGACAAACGCCGCCAATACGTGAGCGTCTTCCTTCGCCCCGGCAGCCTTCCACGAGTAAGATTTTAAGCCGGCGATGGGTTCGCTCTGGCAACCGGCATTCCCCCAGCACGACCCAGCATCGCCGTTGTAGATCGTCTGCGAAAACGGCCCGCTAACTTTGCCAACGGGGGAGTTCGTCGTATAGACACCCACCACCAGCGAATCGGGTTCGGTCGTGGCCAGGCTTCCGGCCACGCCGTCGTTGCTTGATGTGGGGCCAACTCCTGCCGCGGCATTGATGAGACTCACCACCCCGATCCGCGAATGCGTGGCTGAGCCGAAAGTTACGACAATGTCCCCCCGGCCCGGCGTCGGGTCGTCCAGATACAGAATGGCGCAGTTTCTGCCGGTGCCGGAAATGATTGCCGTCCGAAAAGGTTCCTGCCCTTTCCAGACCGCGCTGATGTTCGAGTCGGCGCTTTCCCAACTGGCGGCCAGCACCAGCTTGCGGTTGTTGCCGCCGGCGACTTGGAATCCTGAAATCATGTTGGTCGCCTGATCGCGCCCCTCAAATCGCTCGGCGGTTGCTCTTACCGCGATCGGCGGATACTCCAACCGCCGAAGACGAGACGCCAGTGCGGACGCAAACTCCGAATTGGCGACGTCTTGCCGTGCGATGTTGCCGCTGCCGGCCTCAGCCGACGCCGCCTCGCCAGCAACGATGCGGAGCGGCGGCTGTCCCTCACCGACCAGTTCCACTTCGCCGGAAAGCACCGCCACCTGCGAACCGCCGTCAGCAGAGACTTCCGCACCGAACTCCGTTCCCAAATCCACAATCCGAGCGCCCGGTATCGCCACCGCAAAGCCGTGGGATTCGGGCGTATCCACTCGCGCCACCAACTTGCCCAGCCTTAGATCGCCGCCGTTGGCGCCGTCGATGTGATACGTCGCCGGCCCCTCCAGCACCACGCGGGCGCCGGTGTCGTAGGTGATCACCACCAGTCCGCTGTTGAGTACGATCGTGTCGTCGTCGAACAGGTCGCGATTCCTGAGATTGCCGTGGCTGGCCTGATCGAACGTCGCTTCCGAGATGGCTGTGATGCGGGCCACGAATTCCGTCGAGGGAACCCGTTCCGCCGGGGTGGCTAGCTCGCGCTCCGGCACAATCAACGCCAGCGACAATAGAATGGTGGTAAGGAACAAGCCCGAGATAATCGCCCCCAACGCCATCGGCTGCTTGATCACGTCATAGAACATATCCCAGCCGCGGGCCAGCCGACCAGGCATAGGCGGCGCGTATGCCGGCGACGGCGCATGTTGCGCGGCCAGCAGGACGTGCAGACGGAGTAGTTCGCGATACGTTGCCCGCGCTTGGGCGTCGGACTCCAGCGCATGGACCAGCTCCTGCTGTTCGTCGCTTGTCAACTGCTGCTCCAGTAGCAGCGAGATCATCTCGTGCAGACGGGGAAGTTCGGCCGGGATCATGGCTGCACCCCCGGGCGTAGCTTGTTCTGGATGCACTCCAGCAGCGACTTGCGGATGCGGCACAGCGTGACCGACAGGCCCCGCGGCGACAGATCGGCCTCCGCCGCCAGATGCGCGACACTCGCGCCGGGCTGGTACCGCTTCTCGATCAGTTGACGATGCTTGGCCGTGAGCTGCCCCAGGCAGTGAGCGAGCGCCTTGAGTTGCTGTTGCAAGAGTTCGTTGTCCGCCTCCGCGGCCCCTTCGTCGGCCATCTGCTCCAGCAACGCGTCGCTGAACACCAACGGCTGCTTGCCGGCGGCCCGCTGATGCTCCAGCACTTTGTAGCGAGCGACCGTGCAGGCCCACGCGAGAAAGTTGCTGCCCGGGGTGAAGTCGTCCGACTTGCGCCACAGCAGTTCGTTGGTCTCCTGAAGCACATCCTGGGCGGCGTCGTAGTCCGGCAACAGCGACAGAATAAACGCCAACAGCGAGTTCTGGCTGGCGGTCAGCAGGCGGATGAATTCAGGGGATTCGTGCGACATCGTCGTTAAACCTTTTTCTATTGAGTAATGACAAAATCGCCGCGGATGTTAGCACGCATTTCGCCATTATAAGCGACAGACAGGGCGCAACGACCGGCACGGCAACAGGTTACGACCTTCCATCTCGCCCTGCGATCCCTGGCAAGAATGCGACTCTGACGCCCGCTATTCACTTGCCTGCGGCTGCGAGCGTTCAATCGTCAGCAAGGCGCTGTCAATCAGCTCCAGGGCAGAGCCGAAGCCTTCGTCGACGTAGTAGAGTGCCCACGCCTGTTTGCCCTCGATCTTCTCTCGCTGCGGATAGCCCACCAGATCGAGCACTTGAAAAGTCCGCGGCAACGCGTTGTCGATCTCAACCGCGTACACCAGCGACGGCTGGTCGTCGTAGCCGCCGTGCGCGTCGCCGGGCTGATTGATCTCGATCAACAGCTTGTACGGCATGGGATTCTCCGAATCGGCCGGCAGCACGTAGTCCGCCGGATCGAACGATCCGTTGGGCGTCGCCGCCGACGTTCCGTCCACCTCGTCCAGAGCCTCCGCCTCGCGCTTGGCCTGTTCCCATCCCCGCCGCTTGAACGACCAGTAGGGGAGCGTTTCGGTTGGTTGTTCGCTGGTGCTGTGCAGCGTCTTGATGTGATAAGCGCCCTGGTTCTCCAGCCAGATGGCGACCTGCGACGGGTGCTCAACGTCGTAGGCTGTGCCCATCTTGACCGTCAGCGCCATCTTGTAGTGGGTCGCCGGCGTGTAGCGATACTCGAGTTGATCCTGGTCCATTTCGAAGCGGTCCAGCGCCGGCCCCAGGTTGCCGCTGAGCCGCAGGATCGACTTCACCGGCGCCGGTTGCAACAGAAACAGCACGGTCAGCGCCGCGACCGTCGCCAGGCAAAGCCCCAGCACCGGGCTGCGCAAATACGCCTTCAGTGGCCGGATGTTGTTCGCGATGTGAAACCCGATCAACAGAATAAACACGAATCCCATCAAGGCATGAAGCCCGACGATTTGCAGCGAAAACGGGCGCACGAAGGCGACTACGCCGCTGACCGACAGCACAACGAACGAGAGTGCGACGGATAAAGTGACCGCCCGGCGTCGGATGCTGGCGCCGCGTTTCAAGGAAGTCCTTCTTGCTGCCATAAAAACAAGTGTTCCATTCAGTAGTTTGGAACAGAAGGAAACAGAGAGAACGAAGTAGAAGCTCTCTCTGTTACCTCCTATGCACTCTGTTCCAACAAGCCCTGGAGTCGACATGCAAGCATGCGAAGCAAATGCGGAAGTTATTCTTGAGTCATTCCTTAGCCTCACCCGGCACGATGGCGTTGTGTTCGCGCAACAACGTGCGGATCTCGGTCAGCGGCACTTCGAGCGGCGTGGTGTCTGTCTTGGCCGCCAAAGCGGCGGCAGCTCCCGCCGCCTGTCCCATGCCCATGCAGGAGGCCTGCACCCGTAGGCCCGAGTTGGCCAGCCGATCGCTCGAAACAGAGCGGCCGGCGACGAGGATATTGCGGCTGTTCTTGGGCGCCAGCGCCCGCAGCGGAACGGTCGGCACCGTGCCCGGCTTGAGCGGCTCCGGCCGCACGCCGCTCTTGGTGTGCAGATCGACCGGATAGAAGGCGTTGGAGACCGCATCCTCGAACTTCCGGCCGGAGCGGTAGTCGTTGACCGTGATCATTGTCTCGCCCACGATGCGATAGCTCTCGCGGAAGCCGGTTTCCGGCTGCAGGTGCATCAGTCGTTGTTTCTTCTGACGAACTTGCTCCAGGACGGATTTTCGTCCCGTCAGGTTGGCGGCCGTGACGGTTCGCGTATTTGTCGAATCGGCGCCGTGGACATACAGCCGATGCAGTTGGCTGGAGGCCGGGTTGTGCGCCTGCCCGAGTTGGAACAGGTAAGACCCCGGCTGCGTCTCATCTTCACGCATCCGCGGCAGGCCGAGCAGGCCGACCACCTCGGCCCCGCCGGTGCAGTCGATGATCTGCTTGCAATGCACCCGCCGCCGCGTGCCGAAGCCGACGCAGTCGACCTGCCAGCCGTTTGTCGTTTGGGTGATTGCGTGAGGGAATTCGTAATAGGCGATCTGCACATCGGCCTGGGCGCACTTCTCTTCCGCCAGAATCGCATACAGGAATTGGTTCACATGCACCTGGTTCTGCCAATGGCGCTGCGGCACCTTGGCAAAGTTGGGCAGCGTGCCGCCGTCCAACTCGACCGATTCCTTGACCAGTTCCCAGCCGATGCCGGCAATGACCTGCTTGCCCCAGGCATCGAACAGCCCGGGAAAGGCGACGCCGCCGGTGGTGGTGGTGCCGCCAAGCTGGCTGTTGCGTTCCAGCAGCAGTGTCTTGGCACCGGCCCGGCCCGCTTGCAGCGCGGCGATCGTGCCAGACGTGCCGCCGCCGACGACCAGCACGTCGACCTCGTCGGTGATCTGCTCGTCGGCGTTCGCTTGTAATTTCTGCTTCGTCTCTTCGCCAATGGCGATGTTGGTCGTGGAAGACAGCGCCAACCCGGCGCCGGCGGCGCCGAACAAGGAGCGTTGCAGGAAGTCTCGCCGCTGGGTGGGATCGTGCTCTTTCATGGTATGGCCATTATACATGGCGTATGGAGGCGTTGCTGGATCAGGCAGGGGGAGGGATCAACGCTCCAAATCGAAATAAAAGGGACGGTTCTCGCCTTCTCCCACCTGGGCGGATAGCCCGCTCGTGGACCCGCTGTGGTACCTGGCTGGGATGGCGGGCGCCGCGGTCGTCGAGGTTTCTTCGGCGCTGCCGGCCAGCGGCGTCTCGCCAGTGCCGATCACGCCAGGCCGCACGGAGACCTGATAGTTTTCCGGAGGCAGCCCTTCGGCTTCGGCCGTTTGCAGCGTATAGGAGCCGTCGGCATCCAAGTTGGCGCTGACCGAAACGCCGGTCTCCGGGTTCTCAAATACAATCGTGCCGGTGCCGAGCGGTTGGCCTGCCAGCGTGACGATGCCGGCGACTTTGCCGACGCGCTCTCCGCCGCAACCGGCCACGGCCAGCAACGCTATCAGCACGATCGTAGCCCGTCGGCGGCTCATCGGAAACCTCACAGCCCAGTGACGACCTGGCCGTCGTTGCGGTCGGCCAGTCGATACAAGGTTTGCAGGTCGAGCGACTCGGACAGGAAATGCACGCTCCCATCCCCCAGCAGCACATGCGCGCCGCCGGGGTGGGCCGACAGGATTGGGCGGTTGCAGCCGAAGTATTCATCGCCGATGCCGGGCGAGTTCCACGTTTTGTGATTGATGCCGTAGCGGACCGTGGTGGTGTTGAACCAGCGGTCGTCCTCATGGGCCTCCGGCGTGGCGCCCATCGTGAAGGAGTGCCCGTAGTCGCTGCGGCAGTCAATCCGCTCGCCGGCAGGTCCGACGCAGAAGTCGGATTGCTCGCCGACCAGCATGGTATTGGAGGCCCCGTCGCGGATACTGCCGAACGTCAGGAAGGCGTTGCCCACTAATACGCCGCCGGTAGAGCGAATGCCGCGCAAGCGGTGCGGATTCGACTGGCCGTGCTTGTCTTGGGCGGTGGCATGCACGCTGCTGCCGGTCACGGCGGTATACATGGGCCGCTGGGCGCCTTTGTCGCCGGGCACGGTGGTGCCTGTCACGCCTATCGTCGCCAGCGGCGAGGAAGGGCAGTTCATGTAAGATAGTGTCACGCCCGCGATGGTGTTGCCGTTGTGGATGTTGCCCTGGGCCGTGCTATTCTGGTGAATCATGCCGACGTGCGGCAGGGCCGCGCCGGCGGCAGTTCCTTGCGCCCCGGTATGATCGAGCTTATTCCAGAGCGCCTGCTGTTCGGTGAACGGCAGCAAGGCCACATGCCAGGAGAAGCCCCAGGTCCAGGAGTTGTTTGCCAGATGCGAGCGGGCGCCGGAAGGGAAGGCTTCGTGCGTGAAGTGGTAGTTGTGCAGCGCCAGCCCCATCTGCTTGAGATTGTTGGCGCACTGCACCCGCCGCGCGGCCTCGCGGGCCGACTGCACGGCCGGCAGCAGCAGCCCGATCAGAATGCCGATGATGGCGATCACGACCAGGAGTTCGACCAAAGTGAAGGCGGTGCGCCTCTTCATCATCAAGTCCCGAGCCTAAGTTGTGGTCAATTCTTCAGTTGGACCGCAGCTTACTAAGGCGCACTACACCGATTACGCCAAGTAAACCAAGTGCTAAGAGCAGCAGTGCTGATGGTTCGGGAATTAGTAAGGGCGCTTCTGTCAACTGATTGAACCACACGTTGTCGACAAACGTGGTGCGGTCACCGCCCAACGGGTTGGTACTTCTGATGGTCAAGTCGTAGGCTGTCTTAGTTGCCACGAAGAACGCCGATTCCAACTCGGTGAAGCTCGCAAACGTCACATCGTTGATATTGATAATCCCAAGTTCCGAGGCTAGGCCAGCGTCCAAAAGGACTTGCAGATTGTTGCCAAGTTGCGACGATCCCGAGATGCGCCGCATCGTAAGCAGACTGAGCGAGTACTCGGCTCCAATTTCAAAACCGCTGACGGTCTGGGAGAACGAGCCGACGTCTTGGAGAAGCCCAAATTGGTCACCTTCCGGAGCGGGAAGACCGGGGTGGAATGCTCCAAAGTTGCGGGTGATGCCCGCGCCGCCCGTAATGGTCCAAGCCGCCCCCGCCAAACTACCGCCACCGCCGCCGTTCGCCTGTTTCCAGTTGTTGGCTGGCTGCACTGGGTTTTCGAAACCGTTGTCGGCAATCGACGGCCCGTTGCGGAAGATGCGGAAGTTGTCGAGCAGGAGGGAACTATTGCCGCTACTGTCCGTTTGCGAGATTGCCAGTGTTTCAGTCGCATTGCTGGGAGTGAAAACAAGGTTTCCCTTATAGTACGAATTGGAGCCGCCAACCGGCGCAACGAACGAATCGGTTAGCGTCGCCGTGCCAATCGTGGCCGTCAGATTGGTTGCGTTGCCTGTGATTGAACGGGAGTTATAATCGAAGGCAATACGGTACTCCTTACCGACTTCGAATCGGTCGATATTTTGACTCAGTGACGCAGGTCCTTGAGTAAATGCAACATTGGTGTTGTTGTTCCCATTGTTGCGGAAAGCCGTCCCCGCACCGTTGCCCGGATTGATTCCGCGATTGCCGGTTCCTGTCCAGCCGAAAATCTCGGCAGGGTTACTACCCCCAACATAACCAGGTGCGCTGACAAACTGCCCAGCCAATGTTTCAAAATTGGCGTTGGCGATGGTGGGCAACGCAACTTCGTTTGTCACTTCAATAGTGATGTTCGTGTAGGCTACGGTCTTGTCGTTGCCCTCGACCGCTGGTGTCAGGTTGTAGAGTCGGACCGTTGATGACCCGTCGAAGCTTGATCCTGTTTTGAAGGTACCGCTATAGGATGTAAAGCTGGACTGCGTTCAGGTCGTGTCTCCGGAGCTGTAGTAGACGTTGGAGTTGTCGCCAATTTCAACGCGCCCCAAAGCGTTGAGATTGCCGGCACCGGCTCGATTGGCTGCGTCCCACGTGATTTTGTACTTCGTATTGGGTTGCAAGGTGACGGTCTGGAGCAAGCCACCCGTGCTCGTTCCCCCGCGTTGGAGAAATGCGAAGTTATCGACACCTGCAGTCGACGAGGGTGCAAAAGGTTCGCTCGGGAAGAAGCCGGTATCTGGGCCGTTGATACCCACATTCAAATTAGCTCCAGACACAAAGAACTTCGTCCAGTCGTCGATAGCGGCCGGATTGCCAGCCAGGCCGGTGTTGCCAGGAAACGTGCCAAAGTCTCCGGCATTAGTCGAGAAGTCGCCGTTGGTCACCAGGTTGGCTGCCGTCGTCGAGGCGGCGGAAAAGACCATCGCGGCGACCGCAGTCGCCAAAAACGTGCAATTAAACTTGGTCGTGGGCATTGCGCACCTCTCTAAAATGAACGAATCACACAAGGAAATTTCAATATGCTCATTCCGATTCCTGCACCGAAGGCACAGCTTTCTCTTCTTTCCAGATCGTCACTTCGTCCAACAACGTCGTGCGATCCCCCTCCAGTCGGCCGCCATCGTTGGAGCCGCGAATGGTTAGTTCGTACGATTCCTTGATGGCTGCAAAGGACGGAGTCTCCAATTTGGTAAACCGGTCGAAGCTCACTTCGCCCATATCAATTAGCACGACTTCGGTCGGTTGTCCGGCGTCGAGGACCACTTCCAGGTCGTTGCCGCCGTCGAATCCCTGTCGGGCCATTGCTCGGAGGCTCAACCTGTAGTGACGCCCCGCCACGAAACCCGCGATAGTCCGCTTGAACGAACCCTCGTTTTGGATCAGTGCCAGTTGCTCGCCTTCCGGCGCGGCGCTTTGACGAAATTGAAACCCGCTGAAGTTTCTCGACAGACCCGCGCCGCCGGTCGCCTCCCACTGAAAACCCGTGAGATCGCCCTTGCCGATGCCGTTGGCCTGTTGCCACGCATTCGCCGGCTGCACCGGATCCTCGAAGCCTTCCGCAAAGATCGGCGTCGGTTTCTCATTCCGGGCTTGCCGAACGAGTTCGTTCCATGGCTTGCGTATCGCCGCCAGCGAACTAGTCGTCTGTGGACTTCTGGTGATCTTGCCGCCTTGGGCATCGATAATCGCCGCTTGATTTGCGGTCAACCGTATCGCTTGTGGTGAACCGCTGCGCGATCCAGTCGCCGTCAACTCGACCTTGCCATGAAACACCGCCACTTCCGCAGCACCGATGACAGGCACTTCCACTCCGAACTCCGTTCCCAAATCAACAATCCGCGCCCCGGGGATCGCGACCGCAAACCCCTGAGACTCCTCGGTATCTGCCGTGGCGACGAGCTTGCCCAAGTGCAACTCGCCGCCGTTGGAGCCTTGAACATGGTACGTCGCCGGGCCGTGCAAGACAATCTGCGCACCGTTGTCGTAGTTGATCCGCACCAGTCCCGATTCCAGCACAATGCGGTCGTCCGCGAACAGATCGCGGTTCTTCAAGTTGCCGTCGCTGTCGGGATCGAACGCAGCCTGAGAAGTCTCGCTGATGCGGGCCACGAACGTCGTCCGCGCGCCCGCCGCGACCGGCTGTTGATTTGGCAGCGTCCATAGTTCCAGCGACAGGAGGATCGTGGTGATGACCAAGGTGGAGACGATCATCGCCAGCGACAGCGGTTGCTTGATTATTTCCCAGCCGAACTCCCACAAATCTCGGACGCGCCGTCGACTGGCCGGGGGCAGTTCCACCAGTTCTTCCGTCGCGGCCCGGGCGCCGGCCGGACCGGCCGCGTCGAGGGCGACCAGTCTCCGCGGCAGATCGAACGTGTCGCGGATGTACATCACGTAGGTTTGCAGCAGCTCGGCGTCTTGCTGCAATTGCCGCTCGAAGGCCGCCACCTGCTCGACGCCGAGACTTCCCTCGTCCCGCCCGACCAGGAAGTCGTGGACCCGCGAAAAAGCGTCGATCGTGCCGGGCGAATCGTTCATGCACGATGCTCCAGCTTCAAGCGGCGGGAGATGCAGTCGGCCAACTTGCGTCGCAATCGCGAGACGGCCGAGTATGTGCCTGGCAGCGGTTGCTTTAACTCCTCGGCCACTTGCTTGATCGGCTTGTCTTCGACGTAACAGCGGCGGAGCAGCTCGCGCGAGGCCTGGTCCAGTTCCTGCAAGCAGGCAATCAAGGCGTCGCTCCGCGGGTCGGTCTCGGGCAGCGAGGTGAATTGGTCGGCGATCAGGTCCATGGTCTCGGGCGAAAAACAGAGCCGGCTCCGCTGACGCGATTTGTGATGCGCCAGCGCCATGAAGCGGGCAATCGTGCAGGCCCACGCGCCAAAATCGGTGTCCTGCTGGAAATCGTCGAACTGCTCCCACAGCCGCAGTTTCACTTCCTGCAGCAAGTCCTCCGCATGATGCCGGTCGGGCACCAACGCGTGAACGCAGGCGATCAGCCGCAACTCGTGGCGGGAAAGGAGCGCCAGAAAATGACTTTGGTTGTTCGACATGGCTCGATCGGGGCAGGACGTAAAAGAATCGCTCGTATTAAGCTGAAAGCCGAAAACCTGGCAAGTTGGCAGTCAATTTTGAAAGTTTCTCGGAAAACTTCCGCCAGGACGCTGCAAACAATTCGATATCAATAACTTACGGCAACTAAGCGATTTCTCCCTCGATCCCACATTGTAGCGGCGGGAGACGAGAGCCGCTTCGTGTCCTTCGTGGTTTGCAGCCGACTCCAAACGGTCGAAGTGGCACATTTTTTTCAGAGCCTTTGACGCGCAGCCCAGTCTGCTCCCTGTCCGAAGGGCTTTGCCTAGGGAACCAAAACCGCCGGGCGAGCGTCTAAAAGGGCGTCTCTGTCGCTGTTTCGTGTAGCCCAACCATGCCCGACCGCCAGGCCAACATGCTCTGCTCCCGACGACATGTGCTCCAATGGGCCGCGACCGCGGCCGGCCTGGGGGTGCTTCCGGCAGGGGCATTGTGGGCGGCCAAGCCGGCCGCGACCACTTGGCGGCAGTTCGAGCGGGAAGCG
>JBGTJT010000507.1:0-7488 GCA_041744995.1 Pirellulales bacterium
AAGACCGGCGGCAACCGGGCGATGGTCGAGCCGCTGGCGCGGGCCGCCGCCGCGATCGGCATCGACGGCCTGTTTTTCGAGACGCATCCGAATCCGGAAAAGTCGCCCAGCGACGGGCCGAACATGGTGCCGCTCGAGGCGTTTGAACCTTTGATCGAACGGATTCTCCGGATCCGCGAAACCGTGGAGAAGTTTGCTCGATGAGCGCGACTCGATTGCCAGCCGCCTGCCTGGCCGCCTGCCTATTGATTCTGTTCACGGCGTTGTTGACCGCCTGTCGCCGCGAGTCCCCCACGCAGTTCAAGCGGACAAACGGCGCCGGCTCGCAACGGCAGGTCAGCGACGAGCTATTCGGCAACGCCTTAGCCAACTTGAATCAACTGGAGACGTTCGGGCCGAACCAGATTCTGGAGCAAACATACGAACGGCTTAACGATTGGGTGGCCGGCAAGCAACCGAAGGTCGAATGGCGGCGGGCGGAGATACTCGACACGCTGCCTGAACCGCTCGCCGAGACGGTCTCTTTGCAGCAGCTCACCGGGATGACGTTCGATCTGCGCGACGCGCAATACTTGCGGCGCTGCGTTTGGATGCGGGACGTCGCCCAGCACGTGGCTGGCGGCGCCGAGCACGACCTTGTCGCGGCGGAGCGGCTATTCGATTGGGTGGTGCGAAATATCCAAACCGAACCCGAGCCGCCGATCGATACCCTACAACCGATCAACTATTTGCCGGACGAGGCGTTGCTGTTCGGCCACGGCCGCGTAGCCGATAAGTCGTGGATCTTCATCCTGCTGGCGCGACAACTGCATCTCGACGCCATGATGCTGGCCGTGCCCGACGCCGGGAGCACGGGCGGAGTTCGCGAATGGCTGCCGGCGGTGTTCCTCAACGGCGACTTTTATCTGTTCGATATGGCGCTGGGCGCGCCGGTACCCGGTCCCGACGGGCAGGGCGTCGCCACGCTCGCTCAGCTCCGTCAGCAGCCCGAATTATTGCAACACTTGGAAACGGCCGATTTTCCTTACCGCTTCAAAGCGGAGCAACTCGACAAGGTAGTCGCCCTGATCGTGGCCAGCGACCAGGCGTTTTCCCAGCGGATGCAGGCGGTGGAGGCAAATCTGGCCGGCGACGAGCGGCTGTTGCTCTCGATGCATACCGAGGAACTAATCGAGCAATTGAAGCAATCGGACCAATTGGAGGACGTGCGGCTATGGGAACGGCCGTTTCGTATCGCGGCCGAACGCGCGGCGCCGATCGCACCGAGCAGCAAACAGGCGATCGAACAGCAGATGCGCCCCTTTGAACTGGAGGTGGCCAACTTGAGCGTCAACCCGCTATGGGCGGGGCGCGTGCTACAATTTCGCGGCGACTTCGACGGCAAGGAGAGCGCCCGCGGCGAGTTGTTGGCCGCGCGGGAAACGGTGCAAGTTTACGATCGGCGGGAATTCGAGGAACTGGACGATCAGGATAAGGAATTGCGCCCTGTACTGCGACTGATCGCTACCTACTGGTTGGGCCATATCAGTTTCGAGACCGAGCAATACAACTCGGCGGTCGAGTTCTTCGGTCCGCAACTGGTGCGGGCGTTTCTCGGTATTCAACCCAGCCGCGGAGATGCCTTGTACGACGATCTGCTGCGCTCGATCCAAGCGGCTGCCAGCTACAACTTCGGCCGCTCATTCGAGGAACTCGGCAACATTCCGCAAGCCGTGGTGTTTTACGAACGGGACTATTCGGCCAACCGCCCGGCGAGTCTGCTCCGCAAGAAACGCTTGTTGGATAATCTCGACGAAGCAGAGCGCACCGAAGTCCTTCAGCAAGCCGCCGAAATCCAGCAGTTGCTGGAAGCGCAAAACCAATAGCGCGGCTGGTATGAACTGTGCATTTTGTGCCTTGAACCATCGATTCCTGTTTTCTTCCAAGGCAGCAAACTCGTGCAATGGCTCCGGCAACAATGGTTTCTCATCGCGTTGGCCGGAGTGCTGGCGGCGGGCTTTGGGCTTTCGGCCTCCTTAAGCGAACTGCCCGAGCTGTTTCCCAAACGGCTGCTGGTTGCTTTCGTCTTGTTTCTGATGAGCTGGACGCTCGACGCCTCAGCCATGTTTCGCGCCCTGCGGCATCCGCTGCCGGCGAGCCTTGGCGTGCTTTGCAACATCGGTCTGTTGCCATTGATCGCCTGGGGCGCGGTGTGGCTGTTTCCCAGTGATTTCGACAATGGCCTGCTGCTGATGGCCGCCATGCCCTGCACGCTGGCCAGTGCGGCGGTGTGGACGCGGCGCGCCGGAGGCAACGACGCGGTGGCGCTGGTGGTGACGATGGTCACCAACTTCACGTGCTTTCTGACCGTGCCGGCGTGGATCTGGCTGACAACCGGCAGCGAGGTTGAGACTCCGTCGATCGTGCTCGACTTGGTGCTGGTGGCCGTGCTGCCGATGATCGCCGGCCAACTGTTGCGGCTCTACCGGCCGGCCGCCGACTGGGCCACCCGGCACAAGCACGCACTGGGCGTGGTGGCCCAAGTCGGCATCCTGTCGATGGTGCTCGTCGGCACGGTCGTCTCGGCGCTTTACTTGAAGAGGCCCGACGTGCCGGCGATTCCGCTCTCTGCCTGGGCCGGATTACTGGCGCTCGCCGCGGGCATTCACGTGCTCACGCTGCTAGCAGGTCTGGCCACCGCGCGGCTGCTGCGACAAACGCCTGCCGACGCCACGGCCGTGGGCATCGCCGGCAGCCAGAAGACGCTGATGATCGGCCTGCAGCTCGGCACCCAGTACGCTGCCTACTTCGGCGCCTTGGCCGTGCTGCCGATGGTCGCCTACCACGTGCTGCAATTGCTGATCGATACGCTGGTTGCCGACTGGCTGGCCAGACGCGAACATCGGCGAAAGAGCGAAGAGGACGAACTCGACGCCGAGACGCTGGGAAACGTGTAGTGGCGGCGGCTTCCAGCCGCCGCGGATTCCCCCGACTCCAGGATCGATTCTCAGGTTCGCAAGGTGACGTGCCGATAGTACCAACCAGGGAATACTGCGCACCAATCTGCCAACCCAACGCGAGCACGATCATGTTCTGTTCCGAGTGCGGCGTCAAAGCCAGCGGCAAGTTCTGCTTCAACTGCGGTAATCCGCTGCAAGCGGCGATGGCCAGCCTGTCTCCGCTGCCCGCCGGATTTGATTGGGAAAACGATGCTCGCTACGAGAACATCGTGCGGGTCGAAGCTGTGCGGGCCGTCATTGCCGGCCATGCCGCCGGCGCGACCAAGGGATTGTCGGGCGAGGCGCTGCTAGCGATTTACGACAAGATCGTATCGTCTCCGGTTTCGTTCGAGGGGATCGCCTCGGTCGTGCAGCCGCTGTATGCCAAGTGGGGCGTCCGCACCGGCAAGGATCGCACCGAGACGATCGACGCCCCGATTGGTCGCGCCATTGCCCGAGCGCTTTGTTCGTTGGCCAGCAAAGGCCAAGCGATTCAGGGAGTCGAACAGGGAGAAGATGGCTGCCTGCTCACCGCCGAACTGCCATCCTCGGTTACATCTTTTCAAGGCGAGTTGAAGATATCCCTGCAGCGGGCCGGCGACGGCACGCACGTCGCCGCCGCGACCCATATCCCTGGGCAAGTCTACGATTGGGGCAAAAGCAACCGCAGCCTGGACCGATTGTTCGCCGATTTACGCCAAGATCAGGGGCTGCCGGCAAGTAACAAGCGGCAGGCGGCCTAGTTGCTGTTCGTGCAACAGCCGATCCAGCACACCGGCGACGGCTAAACAGCTAAATCCGCCCCCAGCTAGCACTTGCCTTAGCTGACACGTCGCGATAAACTAAGGAATTCGATCAGTGCCAGTCGCACCTCCTTGGTGGCGGCGGCATCCGAACGGTGTCAGCATTTTCGGCGCAGGAAAGTCACATGAAGAGCGACATTCATCCCAAGTATGTTACCACGCAAGTCCATTGTGGTTGCGGCAATACGTTTACCACCCGCAGCACCCGGGCCGACTTGCGGGTTGATATTTGCAGCGATTGCCATCCCTTCTACACTGGCAAACAGAAGTTTGTCGACACGGAAGGCCGCATTGAAAAGTTCAAGAACAAGTTCGCCAAGGCCGGCTATGCCAGCCTCAAGCGGAAGAAAAAGCAGGGAGCCGAGTCGGAAGGCTAGCTGTAAGCTGACGAGACACCCAGGCTTCCCGGATGCGCTGCGTGCGCGGCCGGGAAGTTTTTTTGTGAAGTAGCTAGTAGCTGTCAGCGATCAGCTTTCAGCCATCAGCTTGTCGAGAGTAAATCGCCTAACGTTTCGAATCGCGACAACCAGACGCAACCAAGATGACTGTTACTTTTAATCGCTGAAAGCTGACAGCTAATGGCTGATAGCTTCCTAAGGACCACCCATGCGGAAGATGCTCGAACAGAAGCTTCACCGCTTCGAAGAACTTGAAAGGCAGATGCAGGATCCGGAAGTGATGACCAATCCGGATCGCATGGCCAGCATTGCGCGCGAGCATGGCGGATTGGCCAAGCTGGTCAAGAAGTATCGCAAATTCAAGCAACTCAACAGCGAGGTCCAAGAAGCTCAGCAGATGATCGACGGCGACGATCCCGACATGGCGGAACTCGCCGAAGCGGAGATTTCCAGCATCCGTGAACGTCGCGAGAAGCTGTGGAACGACCTGCTCGGGGACACGATTGGCGGCGAGGACGCCAGCCGAACCCGCTGCGTGATGGAGATCCGCGGCGGTACCGGCGGCGACGAGGCGGCTCTGTTCGCCCGCGACTTGTATGAAATGTACAAGCATCACTGCGAAGCGAAAGGCTGGAAGCTCGAAGTGCTCGACAGCTCGCGGACTGAATTGGGGGGACTGAAGGAAGTCATTCTCTCGATCCAAGGCGAGGGAGTCTACCGCGAATTGCAATACGAAAGCGGCGGGCATCGGGTGCAGCGCGTGCCGGAAACGGAGACCAGGGGCCGCATCCACACTTCGGCCGCCACGGTCGCGGTGATGCCCGAGCCGGAGGACGTCGAGGTCGAGCTCGGTCCGGACGACTACCGCCTCGACACATTCTGCGCCAGCGGGCCGGGCGGGCAGCACGTCAACAAAACCGCCTCCGCCGTGCGGCTCACCCACTACGAGACGGGCATCGTCGTGCAATGTCAGGACGAAAAGAGCCAGCTAAAGAACAAGAACAAGGCGCTGCGGGTGTTGAAGGCCCGCATCTACGAAGTCAAGCGCGAGGAAGAGGAAAAGAAGCGCTCCGATCAGCGCAAGAGCCTTGTCGGCAGCGGCGACCGGAGTCAGCGAATTCGGACCTACAACTTTTCCGAAAATCGCGTCTCCGACCACCGCATCAAGGAAAATTGGTACAAGCTCGACGAGATCATCGCCGGCAATCTTCAGATAGTCACCGATCGGCTGATCGAATACGATCGGCAGAACCTGCGAGACGCGATGGACATGGACGCGGTGGAAGTCTGAAGCATGGTGCAAGTGGCATGTTGCATGTATTTGTAGGAAAGGCAACGTCCCTCCTTCCACATGCAACATGCTACATGCAACATGCTACACGCGATTCCTCATGCAACATGCGAAATGCTAACATGGATGAAAAGTGGACCATCTTGCGATTGTTGCAGTGGACCGAGGACTACTTGCGGCAGCACGACGCCGAGTCGCCGCGGCTGGAGGCCGAGGTGCTGCTGGCCGAGGCGCGAAGCTGTCAGCGGATTGAGCTCTACACCGCCTTCGACGAGGAGGCCGACGAGCCGACGCGGCTAACCTTTCGCGAGCTGGTCCGTCGCCGGGCCGACGGCATGCCGGTCGCCTATCTTGTAGGGCGGAAGGAGTTCTACTCGATGTCGTTCCGTGTCACGCCGGACGTGCTCATCCCGCGGCCGGAAACCGAGCACATCGTTGTCGCGCTGCTCGATTTGGTCAAGGAGTACACGCGCCCCGAGCCGACTCTGCAAGTGCTCGACGTCGGCACCGGCAGCGGCATCCTGGCAGTGTGCGCAGCCAAGCACGTCAAGAATTGCCAGGTCACGGCGGTCGACATCAGTAACGAAGCCCTGGAAATCGCTCGCAAAAACGCCGCGTCGCATCAGGTCGAGGAGCGGATTGCTTTCGTAGAAAGTGATTTGCTGGCAGCGTTGCCGCCCGAGCAAACCTTCGACTTCATCGTCAGCAACCCGCCATATGTCTCGGAAAGCGAGTACGCCGAACTGCCGGCCGACGTCCGCGAGCATGAACCGCGCGGCGCGCTGGTGGGGGGGCCAACCGGGGCCGAGGTGATCGCCCGGCTGATCGACCAAGCCGCGCCGCGGCTCCGCCAGGGAGGCGCGTTGCTGATCGAGATCAGCCCCATGATCCACGAGGCCGTCAAAGGACTCATCGAAGCCCGCGACGACCTGCGGCTGGAGCCAACCATCAAGGATCTGGCAGGGCACTATCGCGTAATACAAGCTCGAAGCGCCAGCGAGTGGGTTTAGCAACGTCGCCCTCATCCGGCCTTCGGCCACCTTCTCCCAGGGGGAGAAGGGCTAAACTTTGCGCCTTTTGTATGTTCCAAATTTCTTTGCGAAAAGCGCTGCCAGACCCACTCGCTCTCCGCGTCGAGCTTGTATTGGGCTTGCGCTGCCTGATCCGCTTGCTGGCGCTGCGCGCTTGTACTGGGCTTGCCTCGCCTCGATCGTTCGCGTTGAATAATGGCTTCTCGCTACGCATCTTGCAGCAATGGATTGCCCGTGGAACGCTTGCACATCGTCGGTCGCCGTCCGCTCGCCGGCGAGGTTGCCGTCAGCGGCTCGAAGAATGCCGCGCTCGCCTTGCTGGCCGCCAGCTTGCTGAGCGATACGCCGGTACGGATTGCCGGCATGCCGCGGCTGGGCGACATCGCTACCATGCGGCAACTGCTGCAGCAATTGGGCGCGCCGGTAACGGTCGATTCCCACGACCTCTGGCATATCGATCCGACGGCAGCGGACCGCCACCAGCCGAGCGAGACACTGGTGCGGCAAACGCGGGCGAGCATCTGTCTGCTCGGGCCCTTGCTGGCGACGCAGGGCAGGGGGGTGATTGCGCTGCCGGGCGGCTGCAATCTAGGTCATCGTCCGGTCGACTTGCATCTCCGCGGCCTGCGAGCCTTGGGCGCCCAGATCCGCTTCGACCACGGCCAGATCATCGCCGAGGCGGTTCATTTGCGCGGCACTCGCATTTATCTGTCCGGACCACACGGCCCGACGGTGACCGGCACGTGTAATGTACTTTGTGCGGCCGTCAAGGCGCGCGGCGAGACAATCTTGGAGGGCGCCGCGCGGGAGCCGGAAGTGGTCGCGGTGGGCCGATTCCTGCAAGCGATGGGTGCCAAGATCACCGGCCTGGGCGGCTCTCGGCTCGTGATAGAAGGTGTCCAGCGGCTGGCATTTCCTCTCGACGCCGCGGCGTACCACGTGCCGCCCGATCGCATCGAGGCCGCTACGCTGCTTGTCGCCGCCGCG
>JBGTJT010000508.1:0-3479 GCA_041744995.1 Pirellulales bacterium
TGCCTCGCCGGCATCCGTGCCGACCGGGCAGATTCGCCGCCTGGCCTTGATCGCATTGGCGACCGGCGCCCGCGGTTTGTTCTTCGAATCGCATTCTCGACTCGATGCCCCCGACACGGCCACGCGGCGGCGGTCGTTGCAATTGCGGCTGCTCAACGACGAACTCCGCTTGATCGAGGCCTGGGCGGCCGCCGGCAGCTTCGTCACGCCGGCCCAGACCAGCGATCCCTATACGACCGCCACCGTCCTGCAGACCGAGCGCGCCCGGCTGTTGGTGCCGCTCGATTTGCCCCCCAATGCGCAGCATGTGGCCCCCAGCGCCCCGCAGACGCCGGGGCAAGCGGATACGACCTATTTCGTCGCGCCAGGCGTGCCCGCCAGTAATAACGCCTACGAACTTTCGCCGGCCCACTTTCGGCCGCTTCCGCACCGGCGGGTTACCGGCGGCGTGGGGCTGAGCTTGCCTCGCGGCCAGGCGGCTTCGCTGGTGGTACTCACGCAAGATGCCTTGGTCATCAATCAGTTGGCCCGCCGCGTGCAGCAGTCGCGGCAATCGACTTCGATTCACTTGCGCGAACTGGTCGAGATCGAACTGGTCGAAACCGAGCGGATCGCCGGCTTGCTGGCTTCGGCCGGCACGGATGTCGATGGGGCCAAGGTCGCCGCGATGCTCGACAGCAGCCGCGGCATGCTGGAGATCGCCGACCGGTCGCTGGCGCAGCAAGACTACCAGCAAGCCTACCGGGCCTGCCGCACGGCGTTGGCCGTCATTGCCGATGTGCAGAACATGCTGTGGAACATTCCGTCGCAACAGGCGGCCGCAATTGCCCAGTCGCCGCTGCCGGCCACACTGGAGTATTTGCCGTCGATGGTGCGATTTGCCGCCGACGCCGCGAGTTTTCAGTTCGGCGCTAACATGCTGCCGGCGGGCGACATGGAAGACCTGGCTGCCTTGCGCGGCGCCGGTTGGCGGCATTTCAATTTGCCGCAAGACGACGTCCGCACCGATGTGGAACTCTCCACGCTCGGACCGCGTGCCGGGCGCGGCAGCTTGCACCTGAGCGTGCTGCCGGTCGACGCCGCTCAGCCCAGCCGACTGATCGAAGCCCCGCCGGTGTGGGTCACCTCGCCGGCGGTCCCCATTCGCGCCGGGCAATTGGTCGAAGTCCGCGGTTCGGTCCGCGTGCCGAATCCGATTCAAGGCAGCGTCGACGGGTTGTTGGTCATCGACTCGGTCGGCGGACCGGCCCATTGCCTGCGGTTGGGGCACTCGGTCGATTGGCAGGAATTCTCTTTCTTCCGTCGGGCAGCAGCCGACCGTGCGATCTCGGTCACCTTCGCTCTGTCCGGCATCGGCGACGCCTGGATCGACGACGTCACCATCCGACCGGTGATTGGAAGCCAACCGTAGCGACTGTCCGGCTTGCCTTGTGAGGTGGTCGAGAAAAGTAGGATGGGACCATTGTCCCGTCCGTGAAACTTGACGCAAGTCGACCGGACGGGGCAATGGTCCCATCCTGGGGTGAGCAAAATCGTGGCCTAATGAGTATTCGGGCTTTCCCAACTATTGCTCCTGCCACGGCAATCGCGAATTTGATCTGCCCTGAAAGGGCTAAACAATGCATGGAATTAGGCGGAAACAGCCTCTCACGCAGCAAGTCGTGCGACAACAAAGCAACCGGCGGCTACAATTCACGTTGCGACAGGCATACACCTCGGAGAGCGATCGTTTGCCGTGATCTGCAACCGAACATTCCCCATAGTTGCGATAGTTCATGCTCCGGTTGAGATGGACGAAGCTACCTGCCGGAGCGTTGGTATCGAGTGTGCAATACCAGCACGACGCGCCAGCGAGTGCATCCGCGGGGGAGTTCGCGCCTTTTTCTGAACCGTGTCGGGCGGAACACGTTCCCCCCCGCCGATGCACTTGCTTGCGCTGCGTGCTGGTATTGCCGATGCGGCGGGACGCCGCAGGCACGTTTTGTCCCTACAAAATAAACCGGCTCAAATCCTCATCCTGGCTCACCGAATCCAACCGTTGCTTCACATACGCCGCGTTGATTTCCACCTTGCCTACGCCCATGTCGGGGGCCTCGAAGCTTAGTTCTTCCAGCAGGCGCTCCATGATCGTATAGAGCCGGCGGGCGCCGATGTTTTGGGTTGTCTGGTTGACGTTGTGCGCGTATTCCGCCAGCGACTCCACCGCGTCGTCGGTGAACGTGATCGCGATCCCTTCGGTCTGCATCAAGGCCGTGTATTGCCGGGTGAGTGAGTTCTTCGGTTCCTTGAGGATGCGGATGAAGTCGTCCTTGGTCAGGTCGTCCAGTTCCACGCGGATCGGGAAGCGGCCTTGCAACTCGGGCATCAGTTCGCTCGGCTTGGCGCGATGGAACGCGCCGGCGGCGACGAACAGAATATGGTCGGTCCGCACGTAGCCATGCTTGGTCTGCACGGTGGTTCCCTCGACGATCGGCAGCAGGTCGCGCTGCACGCCTTGGCGAGAGACGTCGGCCCCGCGGCCCCCCTCGGTGGCGACCACCTTGTCGATTTCATCCAAGAAGATAATGCCGACGTTCTCGGCCAGTTCGATCGCCTGCGAGTTGACCTTCTCCTGGTTGATCAGCGCGTCGCACTCTTCCTCGAACAGCACCTTGCGGGCGTCGGCCACCGTCAGCTCGCGGCGCTGCACGTTGCGCGGCAAGATTTTCTCGAACATCCCTTGCAGGTCGATGTCCATCTGCTCGGCGCCCATGTTGGTGAACATCATTGGCGACGCCTTTTGCTCAATCGAGATCTCCACCTTCCGCTGCTCCAACTCGCCGCCGAGCAGCATCGCCCGCATCTTCTCGCGGGTGCGCTTGATCCGATCGGCGTCGTTTTCGCCTCCCTCGGCAGAGACGTCGAACGAGCTGGGCGCGGGCGCCAGCAGGTCGAGCAGCCGGTCGGTTACCCGGCGCTTGGCTTCGTCCTCGACCCGTTCCCGTTCCGACTCGCGGACCAGGCCGATGGCGTTCTCGACCAGTTCGCGGACCATGCTCTCCACGTCGCGGCCATAATAACCGACCTCGGTGTACTTGGTCGCCTCGACCTTGATGAACGGTGCGCCGGTCAGCTTGGCCAATCGCCGGGCGATCTCGGTCTTGCCGACGCCGGTGGGGCCGATCATCAGGATGTTTTTTGGGTTCACCTCCAGCCGCAGCTCGTCGTCGAGCTGCTGCCGCCGCCAGCGATTGCGGATCGCCACGGCGACCGCCCGCTTGGCGTCGTGCTGGCCGACGATGTAGCGATCGAGTTCCTCGACGACTTGTCGCGGGGTCAGCTCGCCGTCGGTAGCGAGAGGTTTCTTGGGGGAATCTTCTGCCAGGCTCACTCTGCGGCCTCCAGCTCTTGGACGGTAATGTTGGTGTTCGTGTAGATGTCGATGCCGGCGGCGATTTCGAGTGACGCTCGGACGATCTCGCCGGCCGACAAGCTGCTGT
>JBGTJT010000509.1:0-6944 GCA_041744995.1 Pirellulales bacterium
GCGGGCCCGGGCGCCCCCGCGCCGGCGGCCAAAATGTTGAATGCCAATGGCGATAGAGCATTGCGCAAGGCTGGCGCCGACAAAGGGCAAGGCGCTGCCGCCGGCGGCGAGTTCGCCGAAACGGCGGTCCGCAGCAATTTCGCCGACACGGCCTTCTGGGCCGCGGCGCTGGAGACCGACGAAAACGGCCACGCCGAGGTCGAATTCGACATGCCCGAGAACCTGTCCGCCTGGAATATCAAGGTGTGGGGCATGGGACACGGCACCAGCGTGGGCGAAGGGGCCGCCGAGGTCGTCACCCGCAAGAACCTGATCGTGCGGCTGCAAGCGCCGCGGTTCTTCGTCGAGACCGACGAGGTCGTGCTGTCGGCCAACGTGCATAACTATCTGGAAAACGAGAAGCAGGTGCAGGTCCGTCTGGAGATGGAGGGCGAACACCTCGAAGCACTCGACGAGCTGGTCCGCACCGTCACCATTCCCGCCGGCGGCGAGCAACGGGTCGATTGGCGCGTGAAGGTCGTCAAGGAGGGCGAGGTGGCGATCACCATGAAGGCGCTCAGCGACGAAGAGTCCGACGCCATGCAGATGAAGTTCCCCGTTTACGTCCACGGCATGGACAAGATGGAATCGTACTCCAACTCGCTCCGGCCGGAGGACGCCAGCGGATCGGTTGAATTCACCATTCCCGAGAAACGCCGCATCGAGGAGACGCGGCTGGAGATTCGCTACTCGCCCACGCTGGCCGGCGCCATGGTCGATGCCTTGCCTTACATGGTCGACTATCCCTACGGCTGCACGGAGCAGACCCTCAATCGCTTCGTGCCGACGGTCATCGTGCAGAACATCTTGCAGGAGATGAACCTCGATCTGGAAGCAATTCGGGAAAAGCAGACCAACCTCAACGCCCAGGAACTGGGCGACGCCCAACAGCGTGCCCAGCAGTGGAAGCGGTTCGACCGCAATCCGGTGTTCAGCAAGGCGGAGGTCGACAGAATCGTCCGCGACGGCGTCGACCGCCTGCAACAAATGCAGAACAGCGACGGCGGCTGGGGCTGGTTCAGCGGCTGGGGTGAGCAGTCCTATCCGCACACCACCGCGGTGGTCGTCCACGGCCTGCAAGTCGCCCGGCAAAACGACGTCGCGCTGCCGGCCGGCATGTTGGAGCAAGGCATCGCCTGGCTGCAAGCCTACCAGGCCCAGGAAGTGCAGAAGATCAAGAACGCGCCGGCGAAGACCCTGCCCTGGAAACCCAAGGCCGACAATCTCGACGCCTTCGTGTTCATGGTTCTAGTCGACGGCGACGTGCAAAATGAAGAGATGCTGGAGTTCCTCTATCGCGATCGGATCGACCTGTCGGTCTACGCCAAGGCGATGTACGGACTGGCGTTGCATAGCCTCAAGCAGGACGAAAAGCTCGACATGATCCTGCAAAACATCGAGCAGTTCGTGGTGCAGGACGATGAAAACCAGACCGCCTGGCTCAATCTGCCACAAGGCTACTGGTGGTACTGGTACGGCAGCGAGAACGAGGCGATGGCCTACTATCTCAAGCTGCTCAGCCGCACCGAGCCGAAAGGCAAGCTCGCTTCGCGATTGGTCAAGTACATGTTGAACAACCGCAAGCACGCCACCTACTGGAATTCCACCCGCGACACGGCGCTGTGCATCGAGGCGATGGCCGAGTACATGCGGGCCAGCGGCGAGAGCAAGCCGAGCATGACGGTCGAAGTCTGGCTTGACGGCGAGCTGAAGCAAGCGGTCGAGATCACGCCGGAAACCTTGTTCCAGTTCGACAACAGCTTCGTGCTCACCGGCGACGAAATCGCCAGTGGCAAGCACACTGTCGAGCTGCGCAAGAAGGGGGAGGGACCGCTCTACTTCAACACTTATGTCAGCTACTTCACGCTGGAGGACTTCATCACCAAGGCCGGTCTGGAGATCAAGGTCGAACGGGCCTACTACAAGCTGGAACCGGTCGAAGCAACCTCAAAGGTCGCCGGGGCGCGAGGCCAGGTGATCGACCAGAAGGTCGAGAAGTTCGAACGGGTAAAGATCGAGAACATGGACGAGATCACCAGCGGCGACCTGGTCGAGATCGAACTGACGATCGACAGCAAAAACGACTACGAGTACTTGCTGTTCGAGGACATGAAGGCGGCCGGCTTCGAGCCGGTCGAGGTCCGCAGCGGCTACGGCGGCAACGAGATGGGCGCCTACATGGAACTGCGCGACAACCGCGTCGCCTTCTTCGTCCGTCAACTGGCCCGCGGCAAGCACAGCATCAGCTATCGCATGCGGGCGGAGATACCGGGCAAGTTCAGCGCGCTGCCGACCCGGGCCAGCGCCATGTACGCCCCGGAACTGCGGGCCAACAGCGACGAACTCAAGGTGAAAATCAAAGACGCCCCGCTGCAAGTCGGAGCAGGCGAGTAAACGATTACCCGAAGCGCTACGATCCGCTGTTCATCGCCTCGGTGATTTTCTCCTGCGAGTCGGAGAAGCTGGCCGAGGTGTTGGTTCCCAACAGCATCACGGCGGCAATACAGGCCATGACGACCAGCGCCAGCATCACGGCATATTCCACGGCCGTAGGGCCGTCTTCCGAGCGGAGAAAGCGATTCAGAGATTTTAGTTGGAGTGTCACGGATGCACTTCGGGGGTAATCGGTTTATGGGCGATTCGCACGGACCGGCGGCCCACGCAAGGAACAACAATCGCAAATCGTGGCCGAAAGCGTCACCTGTAGGAAGTCTAAGTCGATTCCCCCCGCGACGCGCGGATATTTCGCCCGCCGCAACCGCCAACGGCGCTGATTTCGTCCGATAGTATCGATCCTGCGGACAACGCCCTACGACTGGCTTAGGCGACTCACGGCTTAGGGGCGGCAACAAATTGAATGTGACAATGTTTTTGAACATAAGTCAACAGAGAGAACAAAGGAAAGACTTCTCCGTTGTCTCCTTTTCCCTTAGTTCGCTCAAACAAAGTCATCGCAGTTAGGTCGGAAACTTTGAAGGCCGTATAGCTTGTTCCACGCATCTTGTCCTGATTTGATTCGTCGTATGAGCTTGCATCGACGGCTGACCGGACGTGACAGGGCATTCGTTGTGCAATTTCAATCGACTTCAGGCAACAGAGCGGATCAGAGTCAACAGAGTATGCATTCCTCTGTTTTCTTCGTTTCCTCCTGTTCCAATTGACTTGGCAGACACTTACTGCACTGAGCCCGTTCGGCTCGCTTCCGGCGTCGCAGCGCGCAGGTAGTTGGGCGCGGGGCAAGGTTGGCGGACCGGCTTGTCGAAGAACGCGGCCGTTGCTTCGACCACGGTTTGCTGTTCCGCCGCGGTCAGTTCGGGGAAGATCGGCAAGGCGATCGTTTCCGCCGCCGCCCGGTTTGTCTCCGGCAGTGTCTCGGCATCGACCCGCAGATCGCGGAAGCACTCCTGCGCGTGCATCGGCACCGGGTAGTAGATCTCGCTGCCGATGTTGCGGGCCGCCAGCGCCGCCCGCAAGGCGTCGCGACGCCCTTCGCCAATGCGACAGATGAACTGGTTCCACACATGTCGACGATACGGCAGCACCGTCGGCAGTTCGAGCACCTCGTGCAAGCCGGCCGCGATGAACATCTCGACGTATCGGGCCGCGTTCTCGCTGCGGGCTTCGGTCCACGATTCCAAGTGAGGCATCTTCACGTTCAGCAAGGCCGCCTGCATGGCGTCGAGCCGGCTGTTAATGCCCACCAGCTTGTGAAAGTACCGCGGCTGCATGCCGTGGACTCGCAGCAGAGAGAGCGTCGCCGCCAGCTCGTCGTCGTTGGTCGTCAACATGCCGCCGTCGCCGCAGCCGCCGAGGTTCTTGGTCGGATAGAAGCTGAAGCAGCCCACATGCCCGATGGCGCCGGCTCGCTGATTTTGGTACTCCGCACCGATCGCCTGGGCGGCGTCCTCAATGACCAGCAGGTTGTGTCGTTCGGCAATCGCCATGATCGCATCCATCTCGGCACATTGACCGTAGAGATGAACGGGAATGATCGCCTTGGTGGCCGGCGTGACGACCGCTTCGATCTGCGCCGGGTCGATGTTGTAGCCGTGCGGCTCGATGTCGACGAACACGCATCGGGCGCCCAGGCGGGCGACCGCCCCGGCGGTGGCGAAGAAGGTGTAGCTGGGCAGGATCACTTCGTCGCCCGGACCGATGTCGCGCGACATCAAGGCCAGCAACAGGGCGTCGCTGCCCGAGGCGCAGGCGATGGCATGCTTCACGCCGCAATACTCGGCCACCCGTTGCTCCAGTTCCGCCACTTGCGGGCCGAGCACGAACATGCCGCTGTCGAGCACGGCTTCCAGGGCGGCCATCATCTCCGCCTTCAGCGGCACTGTTTGCCGGGCGATGTCAAGCAGGGGGACGGAGGTCGGGAAAGAACGATTGGCGTGCGACATGGAGGGTGCTTCCTGCAAGGAGATGGAGCGTTGCCGTTCGACGATCCTCGTCGAACCCAATCCGACGGCGCAAAAGGGCCGTGGCGGACGCGGCAGACAGTACGAAGGGGCCGGAAATGCGTCAAGAGCGCGTTTCGGCTGCTAGCAGATTGCGGGAGCGACCACACAAAGGGGCGCGGCTCAAACTGAGCCGCGCCCCAAGCGCCCATCGAGCCGATCAACCGCTATTCCAAGTCGTCCGGTTCCGTCTCGGGAAACTCGTTGTCTTGCTCGTTCGGCAAGTTGACGTCCACGTCTGGAACTTCGATGACGCGCTCTTCCGTCTCGATGTCGACGTCTGGAACTTCAATGACGCGTTCTTCGGTTCGCACGTCTACGTCCGGGCCTTCGACATCCACGTCGGGCAGTCTGCCCGGTTCCGTTTGCACGTCGACGTCCGGCAACTCGCCTTCGTCCCGCACGTCGACGTCGCAGCCAACGAGCGGAACCAGCAAGCCAAGCACCGCCGCCAAACCCAAATTTCGATACCACATGATATTTCTCCTAGTCTAAAGGTCGGTCCGCTACGCGACCGAGCCACGCTGCCGCGGAGCGAGCGGATTTTCAAAAGCCTGGGGATGCAATCATCGTGCCAAGCCAAAACCGAAGCACAGGAACGGCCGAAAAGTCGCACTAAACCCGGCGGAAAGCCGGATCACGACGACCGTCGAGCAATATGTGCCCATCACCTGATCGCCGAAAAACCGGGGCGATCCCCGTCAGTAAACACGTGCGTCGGCGGCGCCAAGCGGGTATTATGGAGGTTTCAGGTTTCAGGGGTCAGGTTTCAGGTTTCAGGTTTTTGCCGCTACGCGGCTAAAGACCGCTCAAACCTCAAACCTCCAGCCTCCAGCCTCCAGCCTCCAGTCACGCCTCACAATCAATGAAACACATAACACTTATACTCCATTCCGCGGTGCTCGTTATCAGCCTCGTCTCGCCGGCGCTCGCTCAATGGCCGCAGTTTCGTGGTCCGCAGGGCGACGGCCAGGCCGATAACCAGAGCCTGCCGCTGGCATGGGACGAGCAGACGAACATCACTTGGAAGACGCCGATCCATGGGCGCGGCTGGTCGTCGCCGGTGATTCTCGGCAATCAGATTTGGCTGACCACCGCCACCGCCGACGGCAAGCAGATGTTCGCCCTCTGCGTCGATCGCACGACGGGCGAGATCATCCACGACGTCAAACTGTTCGATGTGACCAATCCCCGCGAGATCCACAAGCTCAACAGCTACGCCTCGCCGACGCCGGTCATCGAGCAAGGTCGGGTGTACATCCACTTTGGCAGCTACGGCACCGCGTGTCTCGATACGGAGACGGGGGCCAAATTGTGGGAGCGGCGCGATCTGCCGTGCGACCACTTTCGCGGGCCTGGCTCCTCGCCGATGCTGCACGGCGACAAGCTGATCATCCACTACGACGGGTTCGACGTGCAGTACGTCGTCGCACTCAACAAGCAGACCGGCGAGACGCTCTGGAAGACCGACCGCAGCAACGACTACGGCACCGAGAACGGCGATTTCAAAAAGGCGTTCTGCACGCCGATCGTGATCGAGGTCGACGGCCGCGAGCAACTGATCAGCCCCGGCTCGAAGGCGGCGTTCGCCTACGAACCCGAAACCGGCAAGGAAATCTGGCACGTTACGTTCAGCGACTTTTCCAGCACCGCCCGGCCGCTGTACGGCGAGGGGCTGGTGTTTATCAACACCGGCTTTGGCAAGGCGGACTTAATCGCCGTCGACCCGACCGGCACGGGAGACGTCACCGGCAGCCACGTGGCGTGGACCGAGGAAAAAAGCATCGGCAGCAAGCCGTCGCAACTATTGGTCGACGGCCTGATCTACGTGATCGACGACGCCGGCGTGGCGAGTTGCCTGGAGGCCAAGACGGGCGAAAAGGTGTGGAGCGCCCGCGTGGGAGGCAACTTCTCCGCCTCGCCGATCCATGCCGACGGCAAGATCTACTTCTGCTCGCAAGAGGGAAAGACCACCGTGATCGCCGCCGGCCGCGAGTTCAAGGTGCTGGCCGAAAACGAACTAGACGCCGGCTTCATGGCCTCGCCCGCGGCAGCCGACGACGCCCTGTTCCTCCGCACCGAAACGCATTTGTACCGGATCGAGAAGAGGTGATGGGAAGGTCGGATTTCAGATTTCTGATTTTTGTTCGCAGGGTTCGTAACACAATGGGCGTCTGAAGCACAACCCTTCTCCCCTTTGGGAGAAGGTGGCTGCGCAGCAGACGAATGAGGGCGGCGCTGCCAGTTGGCGTTGCCACTTGAGGGCGTTGGTAGAGAGGCAAAGCGAGCAAGCACCGCCGCCCTCATCTTGTCTTTACCCACAATTTTGTGATTGTAAGGCGAGGGTTGCTCCTCGCACGAGCATGTTGAGATGTTCCCAGCCGCGCCAGATAGTGATCCAGCCCGGTTCTCCGTCACTCTTGCGGCCGAGGAAGCCGCCGAGTTTGG
>JBGTJT010000510.1:0-5853 GCA_041744995.1 Pirellulales bacterium
CCGCGTCCCCGCATCACTCACCCTTGGCCCAATACCCGATTTCGCGCCAGACTTGCGGCAGGAGCCGTATGAGCGAGTAGTTCACGTACGGATCTGAGCGGGGGGCCGCCGGCAACGGCGGTCCCTACCGCGATCGCCACGAGCACCTGGCGGTCGACTGAATCTGGTCGCTCCCTCGTCAACGGACCAGTCTTCGGGTAAGATAGATTCTGTTCGCATAATGCGAGGTGCTGACCCTCTCAACGGGGGTCGATTCAGGTCAGGCGGCCTTGCTAAGTAGGCCGCTAGTTTCTGTCGCTTCTGCCCAGAGAAGCCGAGTACCCCGATCATGATGAATAGTAGACGTATTCTGAATTATGTAGTGGCGGAGCCATTTCGTCCCTTCCGGATCAAGATGGTCAGCGGCGAGACGATCGAAGTGCGCCACCCAGAGATGATCGCGGTGGGCAAAACAACTGTTCGCATTTCGGTTTGGGCGGCCGATGCCGATTCAGAACCACGAGAACGCGAGCGAGAACTTTCAATCCTCTTGATCGAATCGATCGAGGTTGAGGAATCTTCCGTCCGACAAAGTTAGCGACTTTCCCAGGTGAGCATGGAACTGTTACCGATTATCGAACAAGACACACAGCCGATCGCGCTCGCGGGCGGCGCCTCCAAGGGTTCCTACGCCTTCATTAGCCTGGGCTGTCCGAAGAACCTCGTCGACAGCGAGCGGATGCTGGGCATTTTGCAGGTCGACGGCTACGACCTCGTCTCCGATCCGGTCGGGGCGGACTTTGCCGTGGTCAACACCTGCGGCTTCATTGAGAGCGCCCGGGCGGAAAGCTTTTCCGCCATCGACGAAATGCTCGAACTGAAGCGGCAAGGCGCGCTGCGGGGCGTGATCGTTTCCGGCTGCCTGGCCGAACGGGAAAAGCAGGCGCTGCTGGAATCGCGGCCCGGCATCGATCACATCGTCGGCGTGTTTGGCCGCGAGGAGATCGCGCGGGTGGCCGACCGCTTCATCGGCGGCCTGGACGAGCAGCGGAGCGTCTTCCAGCCTGCGCCGATCCGTCCGCTGGACGACCGCAATCGGTTTCGCATCACGCCCAAGCATTTTGCCTATTTGAAAATCTCCGAAGGGTGCGACCGACTCTGCACCTTCTGCGCAATTCCCAAGATGCGCGGCAAGCATGCCACCAAGCCGATGGAAGAGGTGATCGCCGAGGCGGAGCAACTGGCCGCCGACGGCGTCCGCGAACTGAACATCGTCGCCCAAGACACCACCTACTACGGCATGGACCTGTACGGCGAACCGCGACTGGCCGAACTGCTGGGCAAGCTCAACGAGGTGCAGGGCCTGGAGTGGATTCGGCTGCTGTATCTCTACCCGATGTACTTCACCGACGAAGTGATCGAGGCGATCGCCGCCAGCGACAAGATTGTCCCCTACCTCGACATGCCGCTGCAGCACATCAACGATACGATGCTCAAGCGAATGCAGCGGCGGGTCAATCGGGCCAAGACCCAGGAGTTGCTTGGCAAGCTGCGGACGCGCATCGACGGATTGGTAATGCGGACCACGTTCATCACCGGTTTCCCAGGCGAGACGGACGAGCAATTTGAGGAACTGGTCGCGTTTGTCGAGCAGCAGCGATTCGAGCGAATGGGCGTGTTCACCTACTCGTTCGAGCCGGATACGCCGGCGGCCAGGTTGCCGGATCATCTGCCCGAGGACTTAAAGAACGCCCGCCGCGACCGCCTGATGGAAGTGCAGCAAGAAATTGCCTTTGCGTGGAACGAGCAGCAGTTGGGCCGCCGGTTCGAGGTGTTGATCGACTCGCCGGTGGCTGAGGAGCCGACCGCCTCGATCGGCCGCGCTTATACCGACGCGCCCGACATCGATGGCGTGGTCTACGTGACCGGCGACGGGCTGCGGCCGGGCCAACTGGTCGAGTGCGAAGTGGTCGGCTACCGAGACTACGACTTGATCGCAGTCGCCGACGGACAACCCCGGTAGCAATTGGCTATTCTTTCACAACGCTTGAGCAAGACCGCATGGCAGTCCGCGTCGAAAAAAAACCGCCGAAACCCCCGAACCAGCAGGTGTTCAACGTCCCGAATCTGCTGACGGGGTCGCGGATGGTGTTGGCGATTGTGTTGTTCGGCCTGCTCGGTTGGGCGCAAGCGGTAATCGCATCGTCGCCGCAACTGGCGAGCAATTTGTATCTGACGTCGATGATCATTTTCATCGTGGCGGCGGCCACCGATTGGGTCGACGGCTATTGGGCGCGGAAGTACGGCCAGGTCACCACGCTGGGCCGCATCTTCGATCCGTTCGTCGATAAGTTCATCGTCTGCGGTACGTTCATCTACCTGGTCGCCAGCGAAGGTTCGCACGTGACCGCCTGGATGGCTACGGTGATTGTCGCCCGCGAGTTGCTGGTGACGGCCCTGCGCGGCTACGTCGAGCAGCAAGGGGGCGACTTTTCTGCCCAGATGCCCGGCAAGCTGAAGATGGTCTTCCAGTGCGTGGCGGCCGTCGCCGCGTTGTGGGTGTTGACCTACGTCGGCGACCAGGATCCCGCCGCCTGGATGACCTGGACGCTGCTGATCTCGCTGTGGGGGGCGATCGTGCTGACAATCTATTCCGGCGTCGGCTACGTGTTCAGCGCAGTGCGGATGTTGCGGCAATAACCTTCCCTCCTCCTGCTTGCCGCCATGAATATCGAAGCGATCCTGGGCGTTGTCGTGCTGTGCGTGCTCGCGGTCAGCGCGGCTGTCTGGTCGGGGATTATCAGGCGGATGGCCCACGGTGTCGATGTGCTGCCGTTCGTGCCGCGCCGGCTTGTTCCGTGGGACGGTTTGCGGGTGACGGTGGCGTTTCTGATTTATATTGGGCTAACGGCGGCCGTGGTGCTGCCGGTCGCGCGGATATTGGCCGAAGCCGACGATTCCACACGGCTCACGGCCGGCCTGATCGCCACGGCGGTGGGGCATCTGGCGGCCGTCCTGGTGATTGCCAAACTGCTCAGCGATGCATGCGGGGCCACGGCGCGCGACCTCGGTTTGAGCGGCGGCACGTTTCTCGGCGACGTCCGGCTGGGCGCGATCACGTTCCTGGCCGTCGCCCCGCCGGTCTACCTGCTGCAAAGCGTACTGGCGCGGTTTAGCGACCAGAAGCACGGCGTGATCGAGATGCTCGAGGAAAACCAAACGCCGATGTTGTTTGCCGCGGCCGCGTTCGTGGCCGTGATCGTGGCCCCGATCGCCGAAGAGTTCCTGTTTCGCGTCGTGCTGCAAGGATGGTTGGAGCGGCGATTTTATATCGGCTCGCAAGATGCACCTCAAATCGTCGAGGCGGATGTGCTCGATTCGGGTGCATTAGCGGACCATGCCGCGCTCGATGAGTCCGCGGTCGAGCCGTCGCCATTCGCCGCCGACAATCCCTATGAATCTCCGCGAGCACCCATTGCCCAGTGGCCGCCAACCGCTCGCCACACCGCCGGCACACGAGGCCTCGAGATTGTGCCGATCATAATCAGCAGCGCGGTCTTCGCGGCCTTTCATATAGGGCAGGGGCTGGCGCCGATCTCGTTGTTCTTTCTGGCCTTGGCCTTGGGCTTTCTCTATCAGCGGACACATCGCATCGTGCCATGCATCACGGTCCATCTCCTGCTCAACGGCACCAGCATGACGCTACTGTGGCTATTCCTGAAATACGATCTGATGAAGTAAACCTCAAACCTCAAACCTCACGCCTCACGCCTCCCGCCTCACTCTCCAAACTTATGCGTGAAGCTCTTCTTCTGGTAGATCGGCAGGTGGCGGTAGTAGACTTCCAGGATCATGGTCGCCATGGCCGTGTTGTAGAGACGGCCGCCTTGGGTGGCGCCGTGGCCGCCGGTGAACATCCAACTGCCGGCGGCGTGCCCTTGGCGTTCCTGCTCCTTCACAAGGTAGTCGCGCATCTGGTTGTCCCACTGGGTCCAGGCGAGGCCTTCAAAGTGCCGCATCACCTGCGTGGCGTAGTAGTTGTAGTACATGTCGGTCTTGTGGGGACCGGCCTTGCTGAGCGCTTCGACGCCCATCCGCAGGCCCGGGTCGTCGTGTGGCGTGCCGAGGTACATCCGCATCAGCAGGCCGATCGCCGTGGTGGCGCCGTCGGCCGGACGATCTTCTGGCTTGCGATAGCCATAGGCGGAGTTGCTATTCCAAGCCACGAAGTCGAGCCACTTGTCGGCCTTTGTGACGACTTGCGGATCGACCTTTAGATACGACATGTGCCCGCTCTTGAGCGCCATGATCTGCCAGCCGACTACTGAAGTGTCGCCGCCTTGCCGCGGCGTGTAGAGCCAGCCGCCGTTTTCCGGATGCTGGGCGTACTCGATGTAGTTGAGCGACAGTTGCGCCGGCTCCATCAGCTTGCCAGTCTCGGCCATGCCGTAGGCTTCGCACAGTGCCATGGCGGCGATGCCGTGTGAGTACATGTGGGCGTGGCTCGGGCCGTTCGCTTCGTACAGGCGGCCTCCTTGCTTGGTCACACCCATATGACCGACCAGGTACTTCAGGCCGTTGCCGACCACTTCCTGGTATTTGCCGTGCTCGTGCGTGTAGCCGGCGCCCAGAAACGGCAGCAACGCCAGGCCGGTGGCGCCCATGGCGGTATCATATTCGCCAGCGTCCGGCGAGGCGCCGATGTCGTTGAAGTTCCAGCTTCCGTCGGACCGCTGCACCTTGGCCAGCCAGGCCAACGCCGCCTCGACGGCCGCTTCGCCTAGCCCGCGGGGATCGGTCTGTTTGGTCAATTGTCGGCGAGCTTCGGGGTTGCGGTCGCCATAGCCGGTGTTTGCAAAACCGCCCACCACCTCCGTCACGTCGGCGGCGGTGGTGCTGATGAGCAGCGGATCGAAGTCTACTTGCACGGCTATCTTCAAGGTCGGATCGGCCGCGTCGCCGGCCATCGCGACCTCGTCGGAAATGTCGCTGAGGTCGTCCGAGTCGATCATATCCTTGGCGTCGAACTGGGCGTCGATCGCCACGTCGGTCTGCATTAGCTCGTCGATCGCTTCGTCGGGCGATTCGTTCAGATCCTCGGTTTCGTTCTCCGCGGGAAATAGCGTGAGTTCCCTGTTAGGCTCGTACAGATGCCCCAGGGGAATCAGCGCCAGGATCAGGATCAGCACCATGTGGAAGACCATGCTGGTCAGCCAACTCGGCGCCTGACACAGCCACACGCGGAGGGCGGAATCCTCTTCGTCATCCCAATCGTCTTTGTCGCCATCGCCGGTTGACGATTGCTGGGCCTTGGTCTGCATTGCCTGTTGCGCGGGCGACTCGCCGAGCGCGACGGGCCTGCTAGCGGCGGCCTGCTGGGCGGAAGAAACTGTCGCGGCAGCGGGCCGCACGGGACGCAAAGGTTGCGGCGCCATGAGGGAAACCTCCTGGTTAGTCTTCGACTCGTGAAAGAGCTAACCAACAGATCGCAAACAGGGCCGCGGTTATTGCATAAGATCAAATGCCAATACGCGAATAGGGATTCGATGTGGAATGGAAACGAACGCGTCTGATGGCTAAAGCCAGCACAGCGAGAAGCCCCGTGAACGGGGCTAGTTGACGTTTTGCGGTCTCGTTACCCCGTGCTGAAAGCACGGGGCTAAGACCGCTTCGCGGGAAAGGGTCGTGAACGACCCTGCCTCGTGCGAACTTCAAATGGCGGAAACTAAATTCAATTGGGTGTAACTCGCATCCCGCTTTTATGCAGCTTGCCCGTAGAGCGTATTTTGTTCAGTTTGGATTCGGTGTTGGTCGAATTCCTTCCAGTCGCCGTTGAGGTAAATCGACCGTAGGTAGAGCATGGCCTGGGCGCCT
>JBGTJT010000511.1:0-1914 GCA_041744995.1 Pirellulales bacterium
AAGGTGTCTTGGGGGAGGGTTTCGTCGTGGTAGGCGCGGGCGGTTTCTGGGTCGAGGGATAGCCGGAATTGTTCGTTCCAGTCGAAGGCGAAGCGAGCCCTGCTGAGGGCGTCGTCGCGATCCTGCGCCCCGGGCCGCTGCCGGGCCAAGTCCGCCGCGTGGGCGGCGATCTTGTAGGCGATCACCCCGTTGCGAACGTCTTCCTTCTCAGGCAGGCCGAGGTGTTCCTTGGGCGTCACGTAACACAGCATCGCCGCCCCGCTCCAGCCGGCCAGGGCTGCGCCGATGGCGCTGGTAATATGGTCGTAGCCCGGCGCAATATCGGTGACCAGCGGACCGAGCACGTAGAATGGCGCGCCGTGGCAAACGTCGATCTGCCGCTTAATGTTCATCTCGATCTGGTGCATCGGGATGTGGCCGGGGCCTTCGACCATCACCTGCGTGCCGCGCGCCCAGCTTCGCTTGACCAATTCGCCCAGTACGTCCAACTCGGCGAACTGCGCCTCGTCGCTGGCGTCGGCGATCGACCCTGGCCGCAGGCTGTCACCGAGGCTCCAGGTCACGTCGTACTCGCGCATGATGTCGCACAGATCCTCGAAGTGCGTATAGAGCGGGTTCTGCTTGCGATGGGTCATCATCCACTTGGCGATCAGCGATCCGCCCCGGCTGACGATGCCGGTCACCCGGTTCATCGTCAGGTGCAAGTGCTCCAGCAGCACGCCGCAATGGATCGTCATGTAGTCGACCCCTTGCTTGGCCTGGTGCTCGACCATGTCGAGAAAATGCTGCGGCGTCATGTCCTCGATCGATCCGCCCAATTGTTCGAGCATCTGATAGAGTGGCACCGTGCCGATCGCCACCGGACTGTTGGCGATGATCTGCGAGCGGATTTCGTCGATATTCTTGCCGGTGGAGAGATCCATCACGGTGTCGGCGCCGTAATGGACCGCCTCGTGAAGTTTTTCCAACTCGCCGGCCAGGTCGCTGGTCACGGCAGAATTGCCGATGTTGGCGTTGATCTTGCAAGTCGCCGCAATGCCGATGCCCATCGGTTCCAGGTTGGCGGCCAGGTGGACCTTGTTGGCGGGAATCACCATCCGTCCGGCGGCAACCTCGGCGCGAATCAATTCCGGCTCGAGGTTCTCACGACGAGCGACAAATTCCATCTCGGGCGTAATCCGCCCGGCATTGGCTTCAAGATACTGAGTCACGGGGCGACCTCGGTAAAGCGTAGAATGGGACCATTGTCCCGTTCGTGAGTGGCAACAGTGGTGGGGACGGCCTCGAAGTAACGATGTCCCGCGGAACTTCCATCAATCGTACCGCTATGGGCAAGATTCATCAATCGGGCGGGGGTGGGGGGCGGGATTGGCATTGGCAGTGGGGAGGCGAGGCTTGGGGGAATTTCGAATGTTGCCGGCGAGGCGACGTGTTATACTCAGTCCCACTGACAGAACCTAACCGTCAACCAACCTCGCGATCGACTATCGAATAAGAGGCCAAACATGCCTAATTTTGACGAGAACGGCAACGATCTGAGTACGTTCGCCCCTTTCATACTGAGAAATGCACTGGACACCGAGTGGGCTGACGTCCGACTTGAATTTAGCAACTGGAAGTGGTTGCACGATAGATACGGCGACACGTTCGACGACTACTACCTCAACGGCTACGGAGTGGAAGGACTGGTTAAGGCGATCCGATTCATGAATGGCCTCGACCCAGACGCGTCGGACGTTGACTATAATTCAGAAGGCGACGCTTGCTATATTCATTTGGGTGTAACTCGCATCCCGCTTTTATGCAGCTTGCCCGTAGAGCGTATTTTGTTCAGTTTGGATTCGGTGTTGGTCGAATTCCTTCCAGTCGCCGTTGAGGTAAATCGACCGTAGGTAGAGCATGGCCTGGGCGCCT
>JBGTJT010000512.1:0-3105 GCA_041744995.1 Pirellulales bacterium
TACTCGGCCTCCTTGCCAGGGTAAACATGGTGTTTGGAATTCCAATGTTTACCCCAAGGAGGTCGTTTTTGTCACCATGAATTCAACGCAACTCCCCGCTTCACACAAACTTGAAGCAACGCGGAACGCCGGTTACACCCATTTGATTTGGAATGAAAGGAAAGATTGCACAGCGACCGGCCATAGGGACACAGACAGGGCTTTTAGGGTCCTGCCACGGCAATTGGAACAGGAGGAAACGGAGAAAACAGAGATTTTCGTAACACTTCAGCCATTTGAAGTATGAGGGATGGCTGAAGAATCTGGCAAAAAGATTTTGGGGCAGAAAGATGAAAGGCATTGGGCACCAACCGTATTATTTGAGTCAGCACGAAATCCAAGCGACCAACATATTTTTGCCCTCAAATCTTTTTGCCAGTCCTTCGAGGAGTTAATCAAGATCGGCCCGTCACCAACAATCGCATAACTTGCCACTGAAAGGCGTGGTGCATAGGGACGCTTCGTCCGTGCGACCTGAAAATTGTCTACTATTCCGAAAACTTTTTTGCTCGATGCACCGGGTGGACGCAACCGGCGACCAAGTCATCCGCCTTGCAACGAACCTACGGCGATGTCATTATCATTGAAGAAGCCGAGGCGGCCAACGCCTCGTGACGCATTCTTTATAGACGTAAATCCCGGAAAGCTTCTTCACCATGACGTTCGACCCCAGCCCTTATCGCAACCTGACCGCCGGCACCGATTTGCCGAGCGTGGTCAATGCGATCATCGAAATCCCCAAAGGGCGGCGCAGCAAGTTCGAGATCGACAAGGCGACCGGCTTGATCAAGCTCGACCGATACCTCTATTCCTCCAGCCACTACCCTGGCGACTACGGCTTCATTCCCCAGACCCTTGCCGAGGACGGCGACGCCTTGGATATTCTGGTGATGGTCAACGAGCCGACCTTCAGCGGCTGCCTGATTCAGACGCGGGTGGTGGGACTGTTCAAGATGACCGACCGCGGGGCGAACGATTTCAAGGTGCTCGGCGTCCCGCATTCCGACCCGTTGTTCAATGAGTATCATAGCCTTGACGACGTGGCCTCGCACTATTTGCAGGAAGTGGAGCACTTCTTCGGCACGTACAAGCAGCTCGAGAAAATCACGGTCGAGACGGAAGGGTGGTTCGACGCCAAGGCGGCGGAACACGAAGTGCGAGAGAGTGTGGCCCGCTTCGAGCAACAACAACCCACTAGCGAGTGAGTTCGCGATGGCTGGATTCGCCCCTGCACTCCGACATTCGATTTGGCTGGCGGCACTGGCGGTCGTTTTCTTGCCGGCGACACCGATCGCCTTCGGCGAACCACTGGAGGAGGAGTCGCCGCGGAGCGTGAAATTCTACCGCGATTGCGAGTTTCGCTTTGTCGACCGACAACAGGCGGCGGAATTCCTGGCCGTTGAAGATGCGTTTCTCGCCGGTCTCAGCCGGTTCGACTTGCAGTCTCGCTTGCAGACCACCAACGAGGCGACCACGGCCGATTATCTGGCGATGACCCGCGAGCAGGTGCTTGATTGGGACGAGGCGGAAATAGACCGCTTGGCGCGCATCGCCGCGGAGATCAAGCCGAAGCTGGAACGATTCGACCTGCCGTTTCCAGACGAAGTTGTGTTGATTAAATACTCCGGCCAGGGCGAAGCGGGCGCCGCCTACACGCGGCGACACGGCATTGTCTTTCCGCGGCACAAGCTGACTGCCGACGCCGTGGCGCAAACGCATCTCGTGTTGCACGAACTGTTTCACATACTCAGCCGTCAAGACAGTCGCCTACGCCGCGATCTGTACGAAGTGATCGGTTTTCAACCATGCAATCCGATTCGCTTACCGCCCGATCTGGCCGAACTGAAAATCAGCAACCCCGACGCGCCGACCATCGACTATTACATTTCGCTCGACGAGCAGGATACGGATGGCAACCGAGTCGTGAACGCGGCGGTGCCGGTGCTGCTGGCCCGTGAAGAATACCATCCCGATCGAGGCCGCACGTTCTTCGACTATTTAGAGTTCAAGTTGCTAAAGATCGAAAAATCGGACGACGTCTGGCGCGCCAGGCAGATCGAGCAAGCGGGCGAGAGCAAACCGGTCCTGATCGATGGATTTACCAGCGAGTCGTATCGCCGCCAGATTGGGCGCAACACCAGCTACATTATCCATCCTGATGAAATCCTGGCGGACAACTTCGCGTTTCTTGTCGCCGGTCGAGAGGGCCTGCCATCGCCGGAGATTCTCGACGCCATGCAGCGCCTGCTGCAGCCGGGGGAGGCGCCTTAGGGAGGATTGCCCTTATAGCAAACTCGAGGTATCCGGAAATCGACATTGGAAGCGGTCTGTTCCGAGAGGCAATTCAGAATGACGAATGTCGAAATCCGAATGACGAAGGAAACCAGAATGTCGAGTGACGAATCACCGTGACACTTCGACCGTTTGGAGTCGTCTGCAAACCACGAAGGACACGAAGAGCACGAAGCAAGCCATTCCACCATTCATCAAGAGCAGCGGCAACCTAAAATCAGGGGTCGGAATCAATGGTGCAACCGATTGCCAGCCCGATCCATTCTCTCCGTCGCTCCAACTTCGTGCTTTTCGTGACCTTCGTGGTTCATAGTCCGGCACGCTATTTGCTCTGCTTATGGATTGTACCGGCGGCAGCCTTGGGCAAACGAGCGACCGGCTCCTTTGCCGCTGCGCGCCTATCCTACCTTTTTAAGGAGCGGCGGCATGATAGGTTATATCTTATTGATCATTTTGATCTTGCTATTGCTGGGCGCATTGCCGCAATGGCCGCATAGTCGCAACTGGGGTTACGCCCCAAGCGGCGGACTGGGCTTGGTTTTGGTAATTATCCTGGTGCTTGTTTTGCTCGGAAGAATCTAACTCAAATCCCGAGGACGTAATGAAGAAATTGCAGTGGTTGAACTCTATTTCTGCCGCGGCGGTCGTGGCTGCGGTCTTGATGGTCGGTGCCGGCACAGGGTGCTCGAACAAGGAGAAAGTTCTTGAGGTGGAGACACCGCGCGGCGAGGTCAACGTCGAACGAGATACCGAAACCGGCGAGATCGATGTGGA
>JBGTJT010000513.1:0-3617 GCA_041744995.1 Pirellulales bacterium
TCAGGCTCTCGCGGCTGATCGGCTGCGCCGCCGCAATGTCGAACGTCAGATGATTCCGCCTGAGTTGGTCGCCGAAGGTGGAGCTGATCCGTTCGCGGACTTCATCGAGATCGAGGTTGGTCGTTTCCACGCGATATTCTAAATCCTCGCCGCCGAGAGCATAAAGCCGCAAGCCGGGCAGTTCCGACTCATACTGGCTCAGTGCGGCGCGCACCTGCTCGGTTTGCTGCGGCTCGACAAAGATGACCTGTGCGGCGGTTCCTCCGGTGAACTCGATATCGAGCATGTCGGACCCGCGCGAGAAGACCGCAGCCAGACCGATCGCGATCAACACGAGACTGCCGAACATGCAAGCCAGCTTCTTGCCGAGGAAATCGATGTGCGTCTCTCCCACCAGCCGGAACATGCCGAGCTGCGTAATCCAGCGGCGGCGTTCGGCGATGTCGAATACGATCCGCGAACAGAAAATCGCCGTGAACATGCTCATCAGGATGCCCAGCCACAGCGTGACGGCGAATCCCTTGATCTGATCGTTGCCGATCAGCCACAGCACGGTGGCTACCAGCAGCGTCGTGACGTTAGCGTCGATAATGGTGCGGGTCGCGCGATCGAAGCCGTTGCGGATCGCCATCCGCAACGCGGCGCCGCGGTTGGTTTCCTCCCGGATCCGCTCGAAGATCAGCACGTTGGCGTCGACCGACATGCCGACCGTCAGTACCAGCGCGGCCAAGCCCGGCAGTGTAAAGGTGGCCGAGATGGTAATCATCAGCGCCACCACCAGCACCAGGTTGAGCGTTAGCGCCATCGCGGCCACCAGGCCGGCGAAGCGATAGTACAAGGGCATGAAAAACAGCACGACGAAGAACGAAACCACGATGGCGCGAATCCCCGAGTCGATCGTATCTTGTCCGAGCGTGGCGGAAAGCGACTGCTCGCTGATCGGTCGTTCGGTCAGCGCCGCTGGCAAGCTGCCCGCGTTGAGCACGTTGACCAGCCAATTGACGTCTTCGTCGCTAAAGTCGCCGCTGATCTGGCCGCGATCGCGGATGATCGCATTCAGGTTGGGAGCGGAGAGCAACTGGCCGTCGAGTATGATCGCCAATTGCCGCACGTTGCCGGTCGCTTGCTGCGGCGCGTTGTTGGCCGTCAACGTGCCGAAGCGGTTCGCCCCGGCGCTGTCGAACGAGAACGAAACGATCGGTTGTCCGGTTTGAGGATCGCGCCCCGCGCGGGCGGTCTCCAGATACTTTCCCGTCACGTTCAGTTGATCGATCTTCACCAGAATCTGCATCCGGCCGTTGCGATCGCGTGCGATATTCACTCGCTGGGGAAGCACCCGCGGCTCGCCGTCTTCGTTGAGGCCGACGTCGACCCACTCGGCCAGCCTGCGGCCGACGGCTTGCAAGACTTGCGGCTCGCCGTCTACGCCGGATCGAGTCACGTAATTGCTGTTATTCTGGATTCTCTGACGATCCTCCTCGGGGATTGGAATCCAGCGGGCAATTGGCTCGCCGTCGCGCTCGATGGCGCTTTGGGTCGGTGGCAGTCGCTCCGCATCGGCAATGACGGCGCGGACCCGCTCGTCGTCTCGCTGGGCCAGCACATCAGGATCCTTAATGACGTTGCCCGGCGCTTCCAACGCCCTTTCAATCAAAGCGCCGTCTTCCTGTTGATAGAGCGTGCTTGCGAGAATGCGAAACTCCAACGCGCCGGTGGCCGCGACGATCCGCTTTATATTCTCGACTTCTTCCGTGTCGACCTCCGGAATGACAAATTCAACCTGATGTTCGCCGTACTGCTGCACGACGACCTGCTTCACGCCGGAGGGGTCGATCCGCTCGCGAATCGAGCCGATGAGTTGATCCATGTCGACCCGTTTGTCGCCGAGTTGTTCCTGATCGATCTCGTAGATCAGGATCGTGCCCCCCTTGAGGTCGATGCCGAGCTTGGGCGGCCAGCCAAAAAACGTGATCACCACGCCCGCCAGCGCGGTGCCGAACAGGATGAACAGTTTCCAGGAGTAGTCCTTCATCCGCAGCGACTTGGCTGTGAAGTGTGCCAGGATCAACGGGATGGCGATCACCAGGATCAACAGCCCCAGAATCCCCAGCGCGGAGTCGTACCAGGGGCCGTCGGCGGCTTCCGGCGCGGCGTCTTGAGCCAATAGGAGTACCGATTGAAACAAGCTCGACATGCTACTTACTTCCTTCAAATGACTTCGAGGTCTTCTCGCCGCTGTCGGCGTCGGTTTCGACGCGGGCGATGGCGGTGACATCGCAATGAATTTTGGTGTTGGTCGCCTCGTCGATGCGAACCGTAACTTCCTTGGTGTCTTTATTTACGTTGAGCACCACGCCCTTGATGCCGCCGATCGTAACGACGCGGTCGTTTCTCTTGAGGTTCTCGATCAGCGCCCGGTGGTCCTTCTGCCGCCGTCGCTCCGGCGCAATCACCATGAAATAGAACAGCAGGCCGAGCATGGCGAACAGCGGCAACATGCCGAAACCGCCCGGTCCTCCTCCGCCGCCTTCCTGGGCGAGCAGCATGGAATGCGTGATCGATGGCCAAGACACGATAGCGAGCACCTTTTCTCCGCAGTCCGTTCCGTCCAGCGCCGCCGGATCAAGCCCATGCGTCCGCTGTACGCAAAGGCGCGGTACGCGAATGTAAGGAAGTACGAGTAGCCACTTACCGCTGCCACACCTGCAAAGAGGCAACGCAGAACGGCCACGGTCCGCCGGCGAGGTTGGCCCCCTAAAACCAGGGGCAACACCGCGACTTAAATGTAAGCGCGGTATCATAAACTGTTGGCTCGCAACGAGCAAGGGCAGGCAGGCGGGGGTTAGGTTTCAGGGGTCAGGTTTCAGGGATCAGGGATCAGGCGTGACTTTGCAGAACCTCAAACCTCAAACCTGACCCCTGACCCCTCTCACTCACGCTTGATCCGCCAGCCACTGCGAGGGTGACTCTTTCCAGGCCACGAACTTAGCGAGCGCAAAGGGGACGAATCGCCCGTTTTCGATGGCCGTTCGCGCCTCTCGCATCAACCGTTGGTAATAGGTCAAGTTGTGGAGCGTCAGTAAGATCGGTCCGAGCATCTCCTTGGCCATGAACAGGTGCCGCAGATAACCGCGGCTATGGCGACACGCCAGGCAGGGGCAGCTTTCTTCCAGGGGTCGACGATCGAGTTCGTACTGCCGGTTCCGCAGCCGCAAGCTGCCATGATCGGTGAACGCCAGCGCGTTGCGGCCGTTGCGCGTCGGCATCACGCAATCGAACAGATCGATGCCGCGGGCGATTGCTTCGAGCAAGTCTTGCGGACGGCCGACGCCCATCAGGTATCGCGGCGCCTCTTGCGGCAGCGCGGGACAGGTAAAATCGAGTGTGCGGTACATTGCCTCGGGCGGTTCGCCCACGCTCAAGCCCCCCACGGCATACCCGTCAAATCCGATCGCGACCAGCGCTTCGGCACATTCCAGCCGCAATTGCTCGTCCATGCCTCCCTGGACAATGGCGAACTGGGCCTGGTCGGGCTTGTCGTGCGCCTGGCGGCTCCGCCGCGCCCAGCGAATGGTCCGCCGCATGGCGTCGGCGACGGCCTGCGGTTCGGCGGGCAG
>JBGTJT010000514.1:0-4246 GCA_041744995.1 Pirellulales bacterium
CCCAGGGCTTTAAGGGTCCGCCAGGGCAGTTGGAACAGGAGGAAACGGAGGAAACCAAGGAGTGTATGCTCCGTTGCCTCTGCCCCGCTCCGTTGCCTGACGAGTAACGTCGTCCGTACAACAATACCAGCACGCAGCGCAAGCAAGTGATTGCGAGCGGGAGGATGTTCCGCCGCCGCGACGGTTTGCGGAGGAAAAACGCGTATCCCACCGCCGATGCACTCGCTTGCGCGTCGTGCTGGTATTGGTATGCGTGCGCTGCGTGCTGGGATTGGCTGGCCCACTTAATTTTGGAGGCAACAGAGCGGCACGGAGGAAACAGAGCAACTTTCCCTCAGTTCTCTCCGTTCCCTCCTGTTCCAACAAGTCGTGTCGCACGATGTTACGACCCTTAAAGCCCTGGGACAATGGTCCCATCCTACCTATTTCCCGCTCCCATCAGCACAGCCTGGACCGAACAAGCAAGTGCGTTGGCGGCGGGGTTCGCCGGGGCTAAGACCGCTTGCGCGGGAAAGGGTCGTCAAAGACCCTCTCGGACGCGTGCGAGCCGGCGGGAACAGAATTCGGTCAATCTGCCGCCACCTGCATTTGGCGCAGCCGCGGTTCGCGTATCCTTCCCCCAAGCCGCCGCGGCGGCGGTGCGCTTGCTCGCTCGCGATGCACTTGCTCGCGCTGCGTGCTGGTATTGCCGCTGGCCCTGTGACCCACGGGTGCGTCGTTGCTGCTTCGTGACCTTCGTGAACTTCGTGGTTCAATTTTGGCAACTTATCTTTTTGCCCCAAAATCTTCTTGCCAGATTCTTCCGTCATCCTCCTACTTCACCACCCTCTCGGTCGTTCTCATCCGTCAAGCAGAAAGTTGCCTTTTCGGGCTGGAACTCCCCACAGTGCGTAAAAAGCAGCGACAAAATGGGTAACTTGGCTGGAAAAGACAGGATTTTGTCCCACATAGGAAAACCAGGGGAATTAGAATCAACCATGCGACCCGCAAGGTCGCGGCGCGAAGGGCGTGCGCCGCGGTCGTCTTGCGAGTGATGCGGAACAAGAGCAGGCACGCGGTATTGAGTTGTTTTGTGTTGAGTCCAGGCTGGACGGGCCAGCCGCATTGTCTTCATCCTTATTTGGCCCCACGGGGCGGAAACGAAGTGTTTAATGAAAATTGCAATCCAACGAGCCTGTTGCCTGGCGGTCCTGGCCGCCGCAGTCTTATCAGCGACGCCGGCGGAGGCGACGCTGTTGGTTCATGAACCGTTTGCGTACGCCGATGGCGACCTGAACGGCCAAGGTGCTACGAACACCTTCGGCATGACCGGCACATGGACGACAAATGATGTGAACGGAAATCCGGCGCGAGTGCATTCTTACAGCACGGAAGGCCTACAGTCGGGCATCAAGGTTAGTTCAAATGCTTTTAACACCTTTGACGGTACCGTTGCAAACCTGCCCACATCGGGTGGATATGCCGGGGTTGCACCTCCCGACGTTCCAGGTGCGACGGGCAACACGACCGACCACATGGAGTTCTCTCGACCGTTGGACCCGAGTGTGACCGCGACGTTCACGGATGGAAGCACGACCTGGGCGAGTTTTGTCTATGCCCGCGGGTTTTCCGCAAATGCAACGGCGGCAAAACTGGCCATCGGGGCTGGCTTCTTGAACGGAGAGCGCGGACATACCGCGACCGGCGAAGCCATCGGTGGTGGCGGTGGTGTGGGATCCAGCAGCAACAACAACACCTTCAAGCTTTACCCGCAATTCTGGGACGAGGTCACGACCGGCTCCGGCAGCTTTCAGAATTTCGACCACAACGGCCTCCAAGCAAACTCCGGCAGCACGGCCAATAACGTTACCGAATTCTTTACACGTTATACGGTGGACGGTCTTTTAGAAGCGGTTCCCAACGTTATCGTCATGAAGATTGATTGGTCCGACACCGGCTTCGATGTCATCTCATTGGCTGTGTTCTCTCAGAACGACATTCTATCCGAGGCAAACTTTGACGCTTTAGTGTTGGCCAATTCAACCACTTCGGCTGGATGGACGACACAGGCCGATCTGGATCAATCGCAGTTTGATACTCTGTCAATCGCCGGAGCGCGGTACTTCGTGGACGAAATCCGCATTGGCACCAGCTTCGACTCAATCGTAGGCGCCAGCGTCACCGCGGTGCCCGAGCCGGGGACGTTTATTCTGGCTGGCTGCGGTCTGCTAGGGCTGGTCGGGTTGGCCGTCCGCAGGCGGCGGCGGAACTGAGATCGGAGAAACAGTGCAACGCGGGGCGCGTCAATATCGACTGCGCCCCGCGGATCAAGTAGAACAAACGGCAGAGAAGATTTGGCAAAGAGGAAACCGAGGAATTGAAGCCAGGCCGGGCAGTCCGGCCGGACGAGGTTTTTGAAACTGGTAATTGCCCCCCCGGGGCGGAAATGAAGTGCTCAATGACCATTACTAAAATCGGCGGCGGATGCCTGCTGGCAACCTGGTCCCTTGCGACCCTTTTCCTTCTCTCGCCGCAGGCGCAAGCGATCACCTATACCTGGACAGGCAACAACAGCGGCCTTTGGAACACGACCGACATCAACTGGACGCCCGCCGCGACCAACCCCTGGAACACGGCCAACGGTCCGGCCAACGAGGCGCTGTTCAACACCGTGGGCGACGTGGCCGTCATCAACGGCATTGTTTACCCCGGCACGATCACCTTCGATGAATCGGCCGTCATCAACGGCCCGGGCGATCTCAGCTTCGAGACCGTCACCGCCTCGAAGTCGATTGTCGTCGACGCCGCCAAGATCGGCACCATCAATGCGGACTTCGACGTCATCGGCCCACCGGGCGCCAATCAAGGCAATAAAATCTTCAAGACGGGCGCAGGCAAGCTGACGCTCGGCGGCAATACCGTGTTGGTGGGCGATCTCGAACAAGCGCTGAATGCGGGTTTCACCGTCGAAGGGGGCGGCGAGCTTCAGATTTCAGGCGCCCTCAAAGCCGCGTCCAATACGCAGACGACCAGCCGCGGCAATTTTCATAATAAAGTGGGCGACACGACCTCCAACAATGTGCTTACAGTCGATGGCGCAACGGGACCGCAGGTGTTCACCGGCGGGTTGATTATCGGCAATACGGGCGGCAATAACTCTGCCTATATCACTCGCCCCGGCGACAGCGTGAATACGTCCTATCGGATGCGAGGAAACGGTCAACAGCTCATTGTCGGCTACAATTCGGACGACAATTATGTCGAGATATCCAACGGCGCGTACTTCCATCATGCGGGTGGGAGTGGCACCGTCGGCGTGCGAATTGGTATTTCCAGCGGCGCCGAAAATAACCAGCTTGTGGTTACCGGCCCCAACTCCACTCTGCATTTCTCCACCGGTTCCATAGTGGTAGGCTCTCTAGGTGGCAATAATAATGTTACCGTATCCAACGGCGCCACGGTAATCACACCAAGATGGCTCCTGGGCGTAACGTCAGACTTTAGTCCTCTCGGCGGTCAGTCCCCCGGGACGGGTACCAACAATTCCGTTCTCATCACGGGTCTGGGAACATCTACCACGATCAATGCCGCACATAATTCATTTTTTGAGTTAGGCGAACTTGCCGGCGCGAACGGCAACAATTTCACCGTGGCCGATGAGGCTACCTTTACGTTCCTCGGATCGAGAAGCGACCGTCGCTTCTCTGTGGGCAACGGGGGGAACAACAATTACCTGCGCATTACAGGTGCAGGCTCAGCCATGAATGTCAATACAAATGATACGATTCCCATTGGTATTGGGGGTTCTGCCAACCAAAACGGAATAATCGATGGCGGAACTGGAAACCATCTTGATGTTTTTGATGGCGGTGCGATGACCACTACTACCTCCGTGATTGTGATGGGAACCAATTCCGCCTTCAATATCGGCGACGGCAACGCCGTGGCGACGGCGACGGTAGCAGCAACTGTACTGTACGACAGCGGTATTGTTCTGACGAACGCCAGCGGTCGACTCAATTTCGACAACGGCCGACTTCACGCCGGCGCTCTAAGCGGTATTACGTTCCTCGCAAATCGTCAGCTCGTTTCCGGACCAGGCAAGATCGACTTGCTGGGCACCGGATACTTCAACGTCGACAGCTCGCTCGACGCCCTCAACGACAGCCGGTTTATCTCCTCCGAGATCACCGGCGTCGGCGACTTGCACAAGGAAGGCAACAACCGGCTGCAACTGACCGCGGTCAACACCTACACCGGCGACACC
>JBGTJT010000515.1:0-17295 GCA_041744995.1 Pirellulales bacterium
GGCATCGGGACGACTCCGGCCACCTATGAGTCACAGGCTACACGCCACGCGATCCGGAAAACCGCTTGGTGGAGCTTGTGCGTCGTTTGGCTCAGCTTCGTCCACTCGATGCCGCCTGCGCCTGCCGGCTACGGGCTAAACGAAGCGTACTCAATGGTCTCGGCTCCCACGAGCAATTACACTGGGAGGATAACGCTAAAGGCCGCCGCCCATGAAAATTTCCGCTATTCCGCAAATCTACCGCAACGTCAATCGCTGGGGAGAGATTCTCTCGATCCTCAGCAAGTACGGGCTGGCCGATTGGATCAGCCGTTTCGATCTGGAATTTGCCAAGGGCTTGATGAAGGCGCGCGGCGGCACCGATATCGCGCGGCAGCCGCCTCCGGTGCGGATTCGCCTGGCGTTGATGGAGCTTGGCCCTACATTCATCAAGTTGGGACAACTCTTGAGTACGCGTCCGGACGTGGTGGGCGTGGAACTTGCCGACGAGTTGAAGAAGCTGCAAGCCGACGTCGACGTCGATCCGCCCGAACTGATCCGCGCGTTGATCGAGTCGGAACTCGGCGAGCCTATCGAAGACCTATTCAACGAGTTCCAGGATATCGCCTTCGCCAGCGCCTCGATTGGACAGGTGCATCGGGCGGAACTAAAAACGGGCGAGCCGGTCGTGGTGAAGGTACAGCATATCAATATCGAGCGGACCGTGGAGGTCGATCTCGACATCATGCAGGGGTTGGCTCAACTGGCCGAAAGGATTCCGGAGTTCTCCAACTACCGTCCCCGCGCCACCGCCGCCGAGTTGCAGCGCACGTTGCGGCGCGAACTCGACTTTGGCCGAGAAGAGCGCAACCTGCAGCAGTTCACCCGCGATTTCGTCGACCGCCAAGAGCTTGTGATTCCGCAACCGTACAGCGAATACTGCACGCCGCGGGTGTTGACGATGGAGTATCTCGACGGCGTCAAACTGTGCGACGCCAAGAGATTGCTGGCCGGCGGTACCGACTTTGTGGAACTCGCCCGGCACGGTGCCGAGGTCTATCTCGACATGATTTTCCTCAACGGGCTGTACCACGCCGACCCCCATCCGGGTAACATCTTGATTCTGCCGGGCGACCGAATCGGTTTGCTCGACTTCGGAATGGTGGGTCGCATCGACGAGCAATTGCGCGAGGATATCGAAGATCTGCTGATGTCGGTGATCGACAAGGATTCGACGCAACTTACCTCGATCATCATGCGAATCGGCAATGTGCCGGTTTCGCTCGATACCGGCGCGCTGCAATCGGACGTGACCGACTACGTCGAGCACTACGGCACGATGACCGTGGGGCAGTTCGACCTGAAAGGAGCACTGAACGAGCTGACGGAAATCATCCGTCGGCATCGCATCATGTTGCCCGCCAGCATCGCGTTGTTATTGAAAACGCTCGTTCTATTGGAGAGTTCCGCTAAGCTGCTCGACGCCAATTTCAGTCTGGTCGAGGCGATGGGGCCGTACCGGCATAAGCTGTTCCTGCGGCGGATGTCGCCGCTGCGGAAGATTCGCAAGTTGCAGCGCATCTATTCGGAGTTCGAGCGGTTCTTGGAGAAGTTCCCGCGTCGAGCCGGGGAACTGATGCAGTTGATCCAGAGCGGCAAGTTCGACGTTCACCTGGATCACCGGGGCCTGGAGCCTTCGGTCAATCGACTGGTGTTGGGGATGCTCACCAGTGCGTTGTTTCTCGGTTCCTCGCTGATGCTTAGCCGTGAGCTGTGGCCCACGATCTACAATATCTCGGTCCTCGGAGCATTGGGCTGCAGCGTCAGTATAATGCTGGGCCTGCGACTGCTGTGGGCCATCGCCAAGAGCGGACACCTCGATCGACGGGATCGGGACTAGATATCTGTGGCTGTTGGGAGTGGCTTTGCTGGTGATAGCGTCGAAATGCGTGCGGAGGATAGCGTAGGGTTCACGCTGCTTGCTTGACTGCAGTAGCCGGGCGGTTCTGAATTTGGAACTGCAGTAGTGTCTTTTCGATCCGCTGGTCCAACTCATCCAGTTGACGAAGCAGTTCGTCCTGGCGCGTCTCGAGTTGTTCCAGCAAATCCAAGCGGGCGGGGGTTTCAGCCATTATGGGTGGTGCTTCGTGAGAGTGAAGTATCCAAGAACACCAACGTACATCGGCTATGGTAATTCGGACGGTTGAGCCGATATTGGACGCCCAGCGGCGGAATTGTTGGGGTGTGGGCAAGATAAACGGATTGCGGTAGGCTTGTCGTCGGCAACCGACTGAAGTGAAGGCCAAGCGTTAAAGCGGCCGACGGGAACCCCTGAACCTGTATTTAGGAAACGAGTTACGAGGTCTGGACAGGCTTGAACCGAATTGGCTACAATAAAGGATTCTGTCGTAAGTGTTTCTCTTGGTCGTGCAACGAATAAGGAGCGAGTGTGGTTAAGCTGACGGTTCGAGATAAGGAATCAGTACAAGAAGCGGTACGCCGCTTCCGCAAATTGGTGGAACGCAGCGGCATCAAAAAAGAGATGCGCCGCCGCGAATATTACGAGAAGCCGAGCGAAATCAAGCGTCGAGCACGCCTCCGCGCCGAGCGCCGCGACCGTCGGAATCGCCTTCTGGGCATTGCGCCGGGCCGCTAGTATTGATGGTGCGGCTGCTGACTTCGCGTCGTTAGCCGGGCGGTTTGCTGAGCGAGAAGATCGGCAACAGCAAGGCCATGCCGATGCCGCCGACGACCACGCCCATCACGGTGATCATGATCGGTTCGATCAGGCTGGTGGTCGTTTTGATGGAGGTATCGACTTCGTTGTCGAAGTAGTCGCTCACGCGCATCAGCACCATGTCGAGCTTACCGGTATCTTCGCCGGAAGCGATCATCTGCACCAACATGCGCGGCACCAGGCTGTGCCCTTTCAGCGCCGCATGAATCTGCTTGCCTTGCGTTACCTGGTCGAGCACGTCCTCCCAGATGCGGCGATAGTAGAGATTGCCAGACACCTGCGCCGTCAGCTCCAATGCCTGTATCACGGAGACTCCGCTGGCCACCATGGTACCCAGCGTGCGAATGCCGCGGCTGATCGAGACCTTACGAAAAAGCGGCCCCAGGATCGGCATGTGAATTTTTACCCAGTCGATCGCCCATCGTCCGCGCTCGGTCCGCCGGGCGTAGAGAAACCCAATCACCAGGGCCGCCAGCCCGGCGAGCCATAAGTACCAGTAGCCCATCAGAATCTGCGAAGCCGCCATCATCACGATCGTCGGCTTGGGCAGGTTGACGCCTTGCCGATTGAACATCGGCTCGAACTTGGGCAGGATGAACGTCAGCAGAAAGATCGTCACGCTGATCGCCAGCGTGGCCATCGCAGCCGGATAGGCCATGGCGGAGCGGACCTTGCTGCGAGTCTCCAATCCCTTGCGCAGGTACACGGCGATGCGCTCCAGCATTTCGGCGAGCATGCCGGTCGCTTCGCTGGCGCGGACCAGCGAGACGTAGGTTTCGTCGAATTGCTTGGGATGCTTGGCCAATGCGGCGGAGAAATCCTCACCCCCTTCGACGTCCTTGCAAATGTCTTCCAACAACGCGGCCAGGGTGGGATTGGTTTCCTGACCGGCGATAATCTGCAGCGCGGCGGCAACGGTGATGCCCGTCTCGATCATGATCGCCAACTGGCTGGTCATGTAGATCACGTCGTTGCGGGAGATTCCTTTTTGCAGGAACGCGAGTCCGCCGACGTCCTCTTCTTCGATCTCGACGACCTGAAAGCCGTCGCGACGAAGTTGTTGCGTTGCTTCATCCTGCGAAGCGGCCTCGATCGATCCGTTGTGGGTATTCCCCAACGGGTCGCGCACCGTGTAGGCGAACGTGGAACTTACGGCAAGACTCATTTCGCGACCTCCGGACTGCTGACGGCGGCCAGCGGCACGTCGCCGCCACTGGTCGAGGAATCCCCGACCACGTGCAGAATTTCCTCGACGGTCGTAAGTCCCTCGCGGACCTTGCGAAAGCCGTCCTTGCCGAGCGTGACCATCCCCCGCTGATGTGCCATGTTGCGGATCTTGGCGACCGATTGTCCGGCCGTGATCGCATCGCGAATCTCGTCGTTGACAACGAACAACTCATGCACGCCGAGCCGACCTCGGTAACCGCTGTTGCGGCATTGACGGCACCCGACTCCCTTGTAAAACGTGCCGATGTCGTAGCCCATCCGTTCGATCGTCTTGCGGATCACTCGCGCCGGTTCGTAGGCTTCACGGCATTTGGAGCAAATGCGGCGGACCAGCCGCTGCGCCAGTACCATGTTTAGGGCCGCGCCAATCAAATAGGGTTCCACGCCCATATTGACCAACCGCGTAACCGCCGCGCAGGCGTCGTTGGTGTGCAGCGTGCTAAACACCAAGTGCCCCGTCAACGCCGCCTGGATCGCCATCCGGCCTGTTTCCTCGTCGCGAATTTCTCCGACCATGATCACGTCGGGATCCTGCCGCAACAGCGTCCGCAGTGCGATCGCAAAGTCCATGCCGACCCGCTCCTGCACCTGAAACTGATTGATCAGAGGCAAGTTGTACTCGATCGGATCCTCGACCGTGCAGACGTTGTTCTCCATCGAACTGATGCTATTGAGCGCGGCGTAGAGCGTGGTCGACTTGCCGCTGCCGGTGGGGCCAGTTACCAGCACGATGCCGTTGGGGGCGCGAATTCCGCCGTTGAATGCTTCCAGGATGTCCTCGGCAAAACCGAGATCCTCCAATATCAACGACACGCTGCCGGTGTCGAGCACCCGCATCACGGTCTTTTCGCCGCGGTTGCAGGGAAAGGTACTTACCCGCAGGTCGATCTTGCGGCGATCGAGCATGACGTTGATGCGGCCGTCCTGGGGCAGGCGGCGCTCGCTGATATCCAGCCCGGCCATGATCTTGATGCGGCTGGTCACGGCGGCCAACAGGTGTTGGGGAACTTCGAGCGATTTATACAGCCGGCCGTCGATGCGGTACCGCACCCGCATGCACCTTTCGGCCGGCTCGATGTGAATGTCGCTGGCGCCTTCCTTGACGGCATTGTAGATGACGTAATTCACCAACCGAATCACGGGCGACTGGCCGGCGACTTCCTCCATGTCGCCGATGTCGTCGATTGCCTCTTCAATGAGCGTGACATCGGCGGCGTCGGTGTCCTCGATGATGTCGTCGATCACGAAGACTTTGGAGTTGGGCAAATTTGTAAGCATGCGACGGACGTCTTTGGCCGTCGTTGCCACGATCTGCACTTGCAGTCCGGTCAGGCTCGCCACTTCGTCCATCTGGAACAAGTTCGATGGTTCGCAAACGGCCAGGGTCAGGACGCCGTCGATCACGTAAAGCGGCAGGACCAGGTTTTCCTCCAGGTATTCCCGCGGCAGCACATCGAGCACGTTGGGGTCGTACAGCCGTTGCTCCAGCTTGGCGTAGGGGACGCCATATTCCACCGCCAGGCACTCGGTTACGTGGTCTTCCGAGCAGTGTTCTTGGGCGACGAGAATCTCGCCTAGCAACTTGCCGTGGTTGGCCGGCAACCGCTGCGCGGCGAGCGCGTCCTGCAGTTGCTCGGCGGTCAGGTAGCCGCGCTCTACCAGCAGGTTGCCGAGTCTTCGGGGGGTATTGGTGGCGTTGGTCATGGCATCTCTAGCAATAGCTTCTGACCGCGTCGATCACGCTGTCGAAGACTTCCAACCGGCTTTCCAGACGGGTGATTTCGAGTATCTTGCGGTTGACGTGATTGGTCGTCGAAATCTTCAGATCTCCGTTGAGTGCGCGCAGTTCCGTTTGCAGGCTAAGCAAGGTTTCCAGCCCGACGCTGTCGAGCGACTCGCTGCCGTCGAGATCGAGCACGACGTTCGACCGCTCCAGTCCCAGCAGAAATTGCTTCATTCCTTCCGCGTGATCGCGCGTTACTTCGTCCGGCGCGTGCGCCACCACGACGTCGCCGAATACTTCCGTTGGCAGGTTCATGGCTAAGGCGCCTCTGTGGCACTCGTGCGTTTAGGGTGATCCGGCCGCTGCCGCCAAGGCGCCGGTCTCGACCAGCTCTTGTACGTGGGACAACAGTTCGCGGGGGCTGAATGGCTTGCGCAACAGCTTGCTAACGCCGTATGTTGCCACGATCTCAGCTTCGGAAAGCTCATAGCCCTTGGCCGAAAGCATGATGATCTTTAGGCTGCGGGTCGCCTCGTCCGCCCGGCAGCGGGCGATCAACCCCAGCCCGTCCAGCCGCGGCATCTGGTAGTCGGTAACCATCACGTCCGGCGTCCATTCCTGGAGAATGCGCCAGCCTTCTTCCCCATCGAAGGCGGTGCGTACGTCGAAGCCGTTGCGTTGCAGCTTAATCTGCGCGGCCCGCAGAATGTGCGGTTCGTCATCGCAAAGCAGTACCTTATAGCTCATTGCAGTTGCTCTTTCCGTTTCTTTTATCAGTTCTGCCGCGTCCACGTTACGCCCCGGCGCCGACTGCCGTACTGACCTTGGCCGCAGCCGGTAATTGGATGCGGAACGTACTTCCTTGATCGGCCACACTTCGGACGGTCAGCCGTCCCCCATGGACGTCCTCAACAATGTGCTTCGCCAACGGCAGGCCGAGTCCGGTACCGGCGGCCATCTCCTTGTCTTTCTGCACCCGATAGAACTTCTCGAAAACCTTGTGCTGGTCCTCTTCCGATAAGCCCACACCGGTGTCTTCCACCTCGAACCACACGTCGAGTCCGTCCACGCGACTGCGGAGCACGACGCTCTTGCCCGAGGGGGTGTACTTGACCGCATTGCTAAGCAGGTTGATGGCTGCTTGCAAGATCAGGTCGCGGTCGACGCGCACGCTCAGATACATGGGACTGAGGTCGCTGGCCAGTTCGATCTGTTTCGCCTCGGCCGACGGCTGTACGAGATGGAAGGCCTCTTCCAGGATATCGTTGAGCGACTGGCTCTCCTTGCTGACGGCGACGACCCCCGCTTCGATGCGCGCGATGTTCAACAGATTTTCCACCAATCGCTGGAGCCGGTCGGCCTGTCCGGTGATGACGCCGAGAAACTCCTCGCGTGTTTGTTCGTCGTCGGCGTCGCCATCGGCGAGCAACTCGACATAGGCCCGAATACCGGCCAGCGGCGTTTTCATTTCGTGGCTGACGGCGGAAACAAACTCGGCGTTGCGTTTCTGGATATCCTTCTCCACGCTAATATCGCGGAAGAAGGCGACCACCCGCGAGCCGCCCATGTCCGGCGTCTCGGCGTCTTGCGCAAGCATCGAAACGGCGGTCACGCGGTACCATCGTTTGCGCCCGTCGGCGTCGCAAAGCTCGAATTCCCCCACGCGCTGACCGGCGGAGCGGCGGCGTTTGGCGTCGTCGATCAGTTCGAGCACCGGGGTGCAGGCGGTTAGCTCTCGCAAAATGCGGGTCTGCGCGGTTTGAACGTTGAACCCGAGCAGTTGTTCCGCTGCGCGGTTGGCCACAATCAATTCGCCATATTCGTCGCAAGCGACGACCGGATCGGCGAGGCCGGAGAGAATCTGTTCGATACGCTCCAGTTTGTCCTGAAAACGCCGGGACTTGAGTTTTAAGCCGGCGCGCATCATCTCGCCTTCGCTCAATCGTTCGCTATGGTCTTTCAACCGCTGACGGAGTTGGGCGTACACGACGTGCCAGGGGCTTGCGGCGGGTACGCCGTTCAGTTGGGCAGGAGCCGTGCTGTTTCGCAGCACCTCGTCTTCCGTTCGCACCAGCAACTCGAGGCAGCGGCAGGCCGCCTGATGCTCCACTGCAGCACGGGCAAGTACGACCGATGTGTAAACGCCCACCGCCGCCAGCACGATGCTCAGCAGGCTGCAGCGAAACAGCGTCTCGGTAAGACCGACGCTCGACTGCACGGCTGCCCAGGCGATCAGGAGTGCCGCTGCCGGCAAGATGACCGAGCCGACGGCATACAGGTTTGTCTTGATGTGAGTCTTCATGGCGCACGGTTCAGGTGGAGCGACCCATCGCCTCGCGCAATGGAATTGCGTTGGCTTGCGGCGCTGTTGGGTGGGGAGCGCGGCGGAACCTAGCGGCGAGCGTAGCGAGGATCGATCGCGGCTGCCTGCTGAAGATGCTGGGCGGCTTCGTTCGATTCCCCGAGCCTCTCGCACGTTAGGCCCAGTAAAAAGTAGGCCAGAGGGTGCGAGTTGTCCAAGGAAACGGCTTGCCGCAACGAGCTTTGTGCCGACTGATAGTCGCCCAGCCGGTATTCGGCCGCACCGCGAATCCGATACAATCCGGCCGATCGCGGGTACCGCTGCAAAGCATCCCCCGCTAATTGTACCGCCAGCGGTAGCGCGTCGGATCGCAAAGCCAGCGCTGCGGCCTGCTGCAGTTGCTCCTCGCTGCGCCGGCCGTCGCCGGCGAAGGTGATCAATTGCGCGACGGCGCGGTCGTCGTCGCCGGTTGCGAACGCCCACGCGGCGACCTGCATCACGGCCGCCGTGTTGTTGACACGGACCTGCTGATTCGGTGGTTTGGAAGGTGATCGATCGGCAACGGTCAGCCAGGCGGAGTCTTCCGCAGTTTGCTCAAGTTGTGCCATTTCCGACTCTCCCTGGTCGGAAGCATCCATCTCCTCAAGCATCCGCAGCGCAGCGGGCTGGGCGGGATCGCGCTGGAGGACCGCCAACAGATCGTGCCTGGCCCCGGTCAGATCCCCTTGCTCTCGGCGCGCCTCGGCCGACTGAACCTGAGCCAGATTCCGCTGCATATCGAAGTTGTCGACAATCGCTTCTTTACGGACGCGGCGTTGCTTGGATACATCGGTGTGGAACGTGTCGGGCAGCGGCATGTGCTTCTTAAAGGTCGCGCAGCCTCCCGCCGCCGTCGCAATCAGGCCGAGCAGCAGAAACGGCAAGAAATGCCGTCTCGCGGAACGGGCGCTGAGCGCCGCCATGAAATGCATTAGCGGACGATTGCGAACCACTTGTGCCATGCATCAATAACCTTGTTTCGGGTTCACGATGTCAACCTGGACGGGGGGGCCGGAGGGTTGCGACCGGTAGATCGACGGCAGCGCATCGGCGGGAGTTCCGATTTCTTCCAGCATCCAAGGACGCAGTTCGTCCTCCAGCACGGCTGCCGGTGGAAGCGGCATGATGAACTCGGCGCCCAGCGTGTGGCTGCCGAGTTGGCGGCCCTCGAAGATGTCGGCCCGCAAGTCGATCGCGGCTCTATTTTCCGGATCGATCTTCACGGAACGGTCGGCCAGTCGCAACGCGCGCGCTCGGTCGCCGGCCGCCCACGCCTGTTGCGCCTTGAGAAAGTAATGTTTCGCCAAATGCCGTTTACCCAACGGCGACATGTTGTTCGCGTACACCGACTGACGGTGATGGAACTCCATGGCGCCATGTTCTCCCTCGGCGGCCAACGCTCCTTGCGTGACAATTCGCGGCGTGATCAGCACCAAGATTTCCTGGCGATCCGTTTCCTCTCGCTGCTGACGAAACGCCGGGCCGAGATACGGCAGGCTGCCAAAGAACGGGATTTGTGTGGCGGTATTCTTCAATTCTTCGCGAATCAGGCCGCCAATCACGATGGTTGAACCGTCGCGGGCCATGATGTTGGTGGTCACCGTGGTGACCTCCTTGTCTGGCAGCGTAAAACCGCTCTCGACCCGCACCTGCCCCGACGAGACTTCCGGATGAACTTCCATGCGGATCATGCCGTCGCCGGAAATGTAAGGCCGTATCCGCAACTGGGTGCCCACTTCCAGGAACTCGACGCTTTGAGTCGTGGACGTTTCAGTCTGCGTGGTGCTTACGTAGCCTAGTTGTTGGCCGATGAGTATCTCCGCGCGTTGCTTGTTCAGACAGAGCAGCTTGGGGGTGGCGATCACGTTCGTGTCGCCGATTGTTTCCAAGGCGTTGAGGAACAGCGCGGTGCTGCTGTCGAGGAATCCAACCTTGAGACCCTTATCGGAGGTGGTAATGTCCGCCAAGTTGGCAAGTGGATCACCCGAGAGGATGCGCACGTTGTTGCGATTGCGAAGTAACTCGAAGTCGACGCCGAAGGAATTCGAATCGTCCAATTTGACGCTGAGCACCATCGCCTCGATGGCCACCTGCAGCGGTTGGACGTCGATCTCGCAGACCACCTGATCCACCTGCGCCAGTACCTGTTCGTAATCACGGACTAGCAACACCTCGCCTTGCGCATAATTGTCGCCCCCGGCGCCGGTTGCGTTCGATTCAATTCCCTGCTCCGCCGGTGAATTGACACTGACAAAACTGACGTCGGGGGTCAGCAGCGGCAAGATCAGACGCTGCAATTCGGAGGCGGTTACGTAGTTGGGGCGGTACAGCCGAGTGGCGATCTGCTGGCTCGTCAACGACTGTTGCTCGAACTCCTTGGCCGTGCCCACGTACACAATGTTCCCCTCGCGGCGTGTGATATAGCCCTTCGACTTAAGCAGAGCGTTCAAGGCCGTCTGGATGTCGACGTTGGGCAGCGATGCGGAAACTGTTCCCTCGACGCTGGTGGTCGGCAGGATGTTGATCGACGCTTGCTCGCTAAGCATCTTCAACGCTTCGCGAATGTCGGTATTGTTGAAGTGAACAGAAAAAGTGTCGGTGCCTCCCATCGCCGTGACGCTCGACGGTCCGCTGGGCAGCGGGTTTCCGCTACGGGAATCGTCTCGAAACGGGTTTTCGGGAACCGGCCGTGGAACCGGCTCCGGCTGCAATGCCGCAGCTTCAGGCTGGGAAGCGACCGGCTGCGGCGGCGTTTGGTTCTGATTGTCGAGCGCCGTATTGACGACCCGCAGCAGTGCCGACAGCGTTTCGTTGTCTCCAAACGGGTTGCCGACCGCCGGATGCGGCGTCATGGCCGCGGCGGCAGGCGGAGACGGAGCCTGACGCGGTTCGGAAATCGCCATGGACCGGCCGCCTGCCGAAGTGGTCGCTGGCGGGGCCTGTTGCCAGCGATCGACCACCGGCCGCGCCCGGGAAGCCCATTCCGACGGCAGTTTTGCCAGCAGCGAGTCGGCGATTGCGCCTTCTTCGGTCGAGGTTGCCAGCCACACGCCGCCGCCGATTCCGCCTCCGGCGAGTAGCAACAGCAGGAGTTTGGGGAGTAAGGCTCTCATGTCGTCATCCTTGACGGGAAATCACGAGTTGGTTGGAAAGTCAATGGCGTTGGACCGAACCGCTGTTGCGCGGAACTTCTTCGATTACCAGCACATGGGATTCGCCGTCGTACTCCAGTTCGACTTCTCGGTGCCGCACGTCGATGAGTCGCAGGTCGATGTCCCTGCCGGCGTGCGGGATGGTGATCCATTGAGGCGCGGCCTGGGCGGAGTCAAACGAAACCAATTTACCGTCGATCATCGCCACGCCCCCCTTGCTGCTGACCAAGGTGCTCTGCAACTGCAACCCGAGTTCCTCGAAAGGCACCTTTGCCGCGACCGGAATGGTCGCGGGGAGTTCGGCGGCGGCTTCCGATTCGACTTCCGTTTCTGGTTGCGCCATTGCATCAAAGGGATTGTGCTGTAGTTGCGGAAGTGTCGAACTGGTCATTCGGTTGTCCCCTGCTACCCGTTGGAGGAAACTCTCCCAGCGAAACGAATTGGCGATCGTGGGAGCGGCGGCCGTCGGCGTCGGCGATGCCGCGCCATCCGTTGCCGTCGGCGCTGTCGCCACGGACGACGGCTTTGCGCTTTTGCCGAGACCGCTCCACTTCATCACCAGCGGCGCCCAGAAGTAAATGGCCACCAGGGTGACGATCGCTAGCACCGCCGAGCGGCCCGGATTCGCCTTCACTTCCTTTTTGACTTGCTTGATCAGTTTTTGCATTGTTTGCCCAGTTTTCCGGAACGATCATTCGCCGCCAAGAGTTCCGGCTCCTCATTTATCGGTAATCGGTAGGCTTGACCTAATCGGATTTATCGGAATTCTCGGAAAAGATTACCAAGCTTGCCTCACTTCGCAATAAATCCTGACGTTCGGGTTTTTTGATCGAAAGCGATTCGATCCATATTTCCGCCGGCAATTTTTCAATACGGCCGAGTGCATCGAACAGGCCGGCGAGATCCCCCTGCACTGCTAGCTCGATGGGAATTCGGCGCAAATGCGCCATAGCCTGGGGATCTCGGGGCACGAACGACTGCGTCTGACATCCCGCATCGGCCAGAGCCTCACTGATCGTACCGTACATCGCCGCTACGTCTGCTTCCCGCGGGGCGCTCCGTTTCCAGGATGCAACAAAGGTTTCGGCGGCTTGCATCTTTCGTTGCGTCTTCTCGACTTCGAGACGAACGATCGGCTCCTGGGCCGCGAGGTCGTGTTGGACCTGCAACTCGCCGCGTAGACCCTCAATGGCGCGGCGATTGGGGATGAACCAAAAATAGAGAAAGGCCACGCCCACGACCACCAGTGCGACCGTCGTGGCCCAATTGCCTTGCTTTACGATATCCGAAAGGGATCGTTTGCCCGCTTTCATGGCTTGCTCCCGGCGGCCAATTCGGCCTCTGACGGTTCCTGTTGCGGACGCACATGTTGGGGTTCGTGCAGGCTGTCGCTGACAATGAATCTCGCCCGAAACCTGGCGAGGGAGGAATTTCGGGGGCCGGCGTTGCGGTCGTCCTTGGCGCTTCGCGTCGTCGGCCGAGGGGCGTCGCCCTCCGCCTCCAGGCTTTCTAGTATCGCTTTATCGATTAGTCGACCGCCGCCCACCCGCCCCAGGTAACGGTGCAACGCAGCGGTGTCGCTGACCACGCCCTCCATGCGAACGATCAGGCGGGTGCCCTCCGCTTTGGCGAGCAGGTCGGCAAAGTCTTGCTCCGGCGGAGAAAGCGATTCGGCGGCCGTCGTTTCCGGTTCGACGGTGGTCGCGGGTGCGGCCAGGCGGCGCGAGGATCTTTCCGCTTGGCCGGCTTCTATTCTCAACTCGGTGATCTGAATCTCGAGCGGAATGTCGCGCAGCGCCTCCGCCAATACCTGTGTCGCCGGCCAGGGGTGCTTTAGAAAGGCGTAGAGTCGAGCTTCGGCTTCCAGCTTGGCCAGTTGCTGCTCGGCTGCGACGAGCAATGTCTGTTGCTGCGTGGTCGCGGCGGCTAGCGGGCGAACTTCATCGATTTGACGTTGAATGCGCCGCTTCAGTTGCAGTTGCCAGACCGTAGCGCATAGCAGCAATGAGCCGATCACCGCGACTACGACGTACCGCGACAGCTTGCGCTGCCTGCGCTTGCCCTGCTCCCGGTAAGATTGGGGCAGAAAGTCGATTTCTTGTGGCTTGGGTGTTTCGTGCATGGTTTTAGTTCGATTCGATGTGTCGCAGCGCCAGTCCGGCGGCAATGTCCCATTGGCTGCCGCGGCCCATGGTCTCGCTCGTTTTGATTCCCCGCAGCGGTTCGCCTAGTTCGCATTTCAGGTCGAGTCGTTCGGCTACCGAATCAACCAGCCGTTGCGAGGCCTCTCCACCGCCGAGCACCAGGCGCGCCAGCGGCGTGCCGCGAAACGTAACGCTATGATAGCGGACGCACAACGATAGTTCGTTCACCAGCCGATCGATCACCGGACGCACGGCGTGCGACACGCCGCGGGCCACTTCCGGATCTTGCGCGTCGGCGCGGCGATCGCCGTTGTGTCGACGCAGCAGCGCGGCCGCTTCCAGATCCATGTTCAAATGCCGGGCCACCGCTTGGTCCATATGCGCCCCGGCAATTTCGATGTACTTGACGAACAGCGTCTCGGAACCTTGAGCAATCATGACGAAGCTGTTCGCGGCGCCAATATGGACGTACATCACGCGCTGCTCGCGATCGGCGTCGCGGCGATGACCATTGACGTAGCCTCGCAACAGGGCCGTCGGCTCAATGTCGACCGAGATGGGGCGCAAGCCGGCCGCGGTCACCGCTTGCAGTAAGCGGTCCAACACCGGTCGATGGCACGCCAGTAGAATCACTTCGCGTTTGGTGGTGTCGCCTTGTCGAATGTCGGCCGCGTCGAGAAAGCGAATCTCCGTCTCACCCATCGAGTATGGCACCCGTGCGGCGGCCTCTTGCTGGACGTGCCGCCTCAGTTCGGCGTCGTTCGATTTCGGCACTCGGATATTCTGCACGAACAATTGTGGAGCGCCGAGGCACAGCACCGCGTCGTGTCCACGAAACTGGTGGCTCTCATAGGCTTGCTCAATCGCCTTGGCAAGCGCCGCCGACTGGGCGTTCTCATCGCCCGCGGCCTGATCGCCGGGCAAATCCCAGCGGGCGGCCTCAACGACCGCCGTGCGATCTTGATTGAACTGCACCATCTTGATGCTCCGCGAGCCAATATCCAGCCCAATCGGACCGCACTTGCGGGCAAACATATTGCTGATTTGTATCATGGTTGCAATGGACCTCGACTTGATTTGGCGGACAACGCTGCCGGAACATCCGCCGTCAACTGGCCGGCGGTCGCCAGGCCGGTTACCGGATTGATTTCGATCGCCAGGTAGCGCCGCGCGTTGGCTGCGCCGCTGGCCAGCCAGAAAATGGTGGTTTCGGCCCGAGTCGTCTCGCCCAGGGGGCCGAATTCAACGCCGTCGACCCGCCTGTTGCCCGACGCCTCTTCGGCCAGAATCCCTGCGATCCATACGCCGCCCTCGGTCGCGGTTAGCTCGTCGATGCGTAGTATCCGTTGAGATGGATCGTCGTCCGCATAACGAAAGGCGGATGGGGGCAGCGCGTCGAGTGCCGAATTGCTTCCGCTATGCATGAGTACGAGTTGGCTGCCGTCGGTGGAGAACGTCAGTTCGTAGTTGCTGCCGTAGGTCACCGCCAAGTTGCGGGCGTAGTCGATCTCCGCGACGATGACCTGCGCCGCGGAGGTGAGATCGGTCGGCAACGAGGTGGTGGAGTTGGGTATGACGACCGCCGCGATGACGCCCAGGATCGCGATCACGATCAGCAATTCGATCAACGAGAAACCTCCCGGCGCGATGGGACGTCGCGATTTGCTGCGGAGTCGATCGTTAGGGTCGTTGCTGGTTGTCATCGACGCGGGCGTTTGCTGCGATGCGCGCTCGCCGGCGTCGTTTGCGCTAGCGCTCGCTGGCCTCAATGATGGTCACACTCAACTGGCCGCTCCGCAACAGTTGATTCTGCTCGGCGACCTGGCGATTGAGTTGCTTGAGTTGTTCGATCATCTCCAGCCGCTGCTCGGCGGAGTTGACCAGGCCCGAATGCGGCTGTTGCGCCGTTCCGGTCCCGTAAAAGCCTAGCACGCAAAGGAAACCGACGTTGAGCGTCAACAAGATTGCAAATCGAGAAACAGAAGCAGGCATGTGAGAATCCTCATGCAAGGGGTGGATTGTTACGGATTGACGGACCAGTGGATCAAATCCCAACGAAGTCCTTCGTCGTTCGGATGGGGCTGAAAGATCGGCTCGTTCCAGTTTTGCCAGTGGTAGCGAATGTCGGACGCCGGCGGACGAATGGTTAATTTGGGTTCCGCGGCGAGGCCTTCCTGCTGCGCCAACCATTCCGGAAAATAGCTCACGGCCGAGCCTCCGGCCCCCAGTTGATTGCGGAATGCCCAAAGTCGGCTGCGATACCACGACTCGCTCTGTTGCCACTCGGTGCGCGGCTGGGACTTGAACTTGCGTGTCAGTAGTCGGCCTTGCAGGTCGCACGTCGTATCTGCGGAGCCGGTGACAAATTCGAAGTCGTCGAATGTTACCGCCAGCCCATCGAGCCGCACGTTTGCGCCGTCCAGAATGCGGATATCGTTCTGGACCACCGCGGTTGGCAGATGGTAACTCTCGCTGGATCCCGCAAGGGGCGGCAGCCAGGCTGGTTTGAAATGAATGTTCTCCCCTGCAAAATAAAGTTCCCCGCTATTGCCCGTGGAAAGAACAGAGCCTTCCACATAAACGCCGTCCTCCACTGTAATTCGGCCTGAATGATAGAGCACGCCCAGCGGATTCGTTTGTGGGTCGGGTGTGCTGCCGCTATTGCGGTATGTACCTGCGGGGATCGACTGCATTGCGTAACTCTTGCCGCCTGGATAGAGCCGGTAGCTCCAACTGCTGGCCGGGAAGGAGAGCGGAACGCTGTTCGACGAGGAAATGTTGTTGATTGGCAGCCCCAGTACATCCTCCAGCAGCGACAGGTCGGTCGCTTGGGTATTCGGGCGCGGCAAGTCGATGGTGGAAGTAAAGGGGCGGTAGTCCGTGCCGGCGGCGGCCATCGACCTCAGATCGCGCAAGTACTGTCCCCGGCTGCCACCCGGCGGATTGTCTCCGAGGAACACAGGCACGGTGGAATTTCCGTTGATCCCACCGCTCTTGGAAGTCGAGCCTACCAGCACGCCGTCCTTATAAAGCCGCATGTGTGAGCCGTCGTAAGTGGCCACGACAAACACCCAGGCGCCTGGGGCAAGATTGCCGCTGGAGGCGGTCAGTGTGGTGGTGCTGCCGCCGGCTCGCAGCCGGAACCGCAATCGATAGCGATTGCTGCTTTGCACGGTGCTGAGCATGAAGAAATGCTCGTTCTCGTCGATGCCCGTTGCCTTGGAAATAATTCGCCCCTCGGGATTACCGAACGAATCGGCCTTGAACCAGGCGCAGATCGACGTGCCCGAGCTTGCCAGATTGAAGTTGCCCAGCTCGACATGGTCGGTTGCGCCATTGAAGTGAACGGCTCGATTGTTCGATACCAACCCCTGCCCGGGCACACCGGGGGTCGCCCCGACCAGTTTGCCGACCTGACCGCCGGCGGATGGGCTGATCGTGGTGGCAGTCGAAGACTCGTTCAGCCGCCACCAATGACTTGGGCCATACAACCAGTGGACCAGTCCAAGAAGGTCACTGGAACTGAGATGCCCATAGATCGACAGGGTTTCGATCTCGCTGGGACTCAACGCGCGATTGTAAATTGCGACGTCGTCGATCGTGCCATGAAAGGGCTTTTCGTCGGGAGGATAATCTTCGCAGGGGAGCAACGAACCCTGAAAATGAGCCGGTCCGGAGATCTGCATCGGGATATTCAGTGGAACATTCTCATTTGCCCATTGGTATACCGTGTAGTTATTCATTTGGGACCAGTTCGCCGGCTCGTTGCTCAGCGCCCGCGGCGACAGTTGCACCACGGCGACGACTTGATAGCTCGATCGGACGTTGACGTTGTTCGGGTCGACGGAATAGCCCGTCGACGTCACCGTCAGGCGGTAAGGCCACCAGCGATAGTCCTCATCCGAAGCAGTCAGACTCGCATCGCCCGTTTCGTAGCCGACGACGTAGGAATCCGTGGCGTTGAGTTGACCGTTCAGAGTCGCATCGACCCC
>JBGTJT010000516.1:0-7127 GCA_041744995.1 Pirellulales bacterium
TGGAAATTTTAGCGCCCCAGCAGCTTGTCCTTTCTGGGCGCGACTTGGCAGTAGGCTGCGCAAACTAGGCAATGCGATTCTGGTCCTGTCGCGCGTGATGCCGGCCGGGCGGGCAGGACGGATTGAAAGATCACCGTCGGCAAATAGAAAACGCCCCACGGTCCGATGTGACTCGAACCAGGGGCGTCGGCGCTATAACAGGTGAACAACCCGGTCGGCCAGGCCCTTCCTTCAGACTGCGGCCTAGCAATCAAAGTCACCACCGCACCACGTCCGCCGGATCATACGTGATCGGCTGCTTCAGAGGATGGATTGGGCAACAATGGCTTCGACTTCTACCAGTGGCCCTTTACAATGGTCTCCACCCCCCTGGAGGCCCTGCTAAGCCCGCCACGAAGTCAAACGGCGTACCCTCCCGATCTTGGTCGATGAAAATGTATTGCTTGGTTTAGTCCCACTCCGCTTACCCCACAAAAAACTATGAGTAAACCCGATCTCAGAATTGTTGATGACAAGATTGTTGCTACTATTGAACTCCCAATTCAATTGCCCAAACTTTCCCACAGTGGGAAAACTATAACCATTGCTTCGACGGACGGATTCGTAGACACTGATCAGACCTTTTCCCACGATGGGAATGTCAAGCGAGTTCGAATTCAAGTGAACGTATGCGTTGATAAGTGGTAGCTTCGTTTGCGTCCCGTTCCACAATAAATATCTTCGAGCCACACGCCCTGGGTCCTACAACGGAGGGTTGCCATGGATATAAGTGATAGCGATTCGCGTCTTGGAAGTATTGCTCGCCGGAACGGGCGTTGGCACGGTTGACCGAGGAGATTGCGGTTCTTCAGGAAAACTGCAATCGTGACTTGGCAGTAGGCTGCGCAAACTAGGCAATGCGATTCTGGTCCTGTCGCGCGTGATGCCGGCCGGGCGGGCAGGACGGATTGAAAGATCACCGTCGGCAAATAGAAAACGCCCCCGGTCCGATTGCTCGAACCAGGGGCGTCGGCGTTACAGCAAGTTGACCACCCGGTCGGCCAGGCCCTTTTCGCCCAGCACGATGTTAAGCTTGCCTTCCTTGGCGATGCTTTCCAGGACTTCCAGTTCCCGTAGCCGCATTAGCGTCGGGTTGTCGGCCAGCAGCTTGGCCGTGTTGGCCTGGCTGCGCATGGCGGCCGTTTCCTCGCGTCGCGAAATCAGGTTCGCCTCGGCGGCCTTCTTGGCCTCCGTGACTCGGTTCATCAAGTCCTTCATGTCGCCCGGCAGGATGACGTCGCGAACACCTACCGACACAACTTCCAGACCCAACTCGCCGGCCCGGGCGCGGAGCTGCTCATCGACCTCGCGGGCGATCGTGTCCTTGTCGGCCAAGAACGCATCGAGATCCCGTGCCCCCACGACCGCCCGCAGAGCCAACTGCGCCTCGCGGTACAGCGCCTGCCGCACGTCATCAGACGCCGTCACAGCCTGCCGCGCATCGACCACGCGGTAACCAACCAGGGCGTTCAGCCGCAAAGTGACCTTGTCGGCGGTCATAATCTCCTGGACGCGGTCCACTCCGTTGCGGTTTTATCGTACCATACGGATGACACGGTCGCAGAGCGTCAGGCTCGGCGATACTTCTTCCTCAGGGCGACAATTCCCAGTCCGACCAGGCCGATCAGGCTCAGGGCATAGGTGCTCGGCTCGGGAACGACTTCGGCCTGTTCGAAACGAATCTCCGCAAAACCGGCCCCATTTGAACCCAGAGAGAATCGCGTGATTGTGTCGAGGCGTACATAGCGAGCCGTAAACGCTTCAGTGTAGATCGTGCCGGGATACTGACCATTGATATCGCCCAGTGGCGCCTTGACAAATTGGTTGGTGGTTAAGGTGGTCATCGGTCCAACCAACGTATTGGACAATCCCGTCATGTTGTACGTTTCCGAGACACGGATCTGCACGTTTTGCACACCCGCCTCGGCACCCCCAGCGCCCCCAAGTCCTTCGCTATAGTTCCAGACCTCAAATCTGCTCACGTTGTATACGGCGCCCAGGTCGTAGACGATGTGGCCGATTTTTCCCGTACCGTTGACGACTTCAGGATCGGAAGCAAAGTTCGACTGCCAAAAATCATTCGCAGTCGCATTGCTATGCGTTGCCGTGCCGAGGGTCGTTGGGAACATCGGCGTAAGCCCGCTCCCGTTGATCGTATCGACTGCATTTCGGGTGGGGGTTGGGGGAGCGAATTCGCTCGAAACGCTTGATATCGTAACACCGGCAATGACCGCGGCTTGCGTTTGCGGCAGGGCCGATATGGCCGTCAACGTGAAGATGAAGGCAATCGCGATGCAGCGCGGGGCGTGTGCGATCAGGTCAGCGCAGGTGAAATCAGTGCAGGTGAAAAAAGATCTCATGAGATAGGCTCCTCCGCAAGAGGGACAGATGGAAATGGTAATTGGCAATTGACAACTCGAAAGAGACACTGTGAAACGAGCACTAAAAACATTCAACGCAACTTGCTTTGTCGAGCGTTCTCCTGCAACTTGTTTTGGTCGTGAAGCCCCGGCTTGGGGTTGCGCTGCGCTTCCTCCGGCCGCGCAAACCGGACTTCCGTGACCGTGCCGCGCATATCCCGGTCGTCGAACGTGAAGGTCACGCCGTCCACTTCGCCGTTGTAGGTTGTGGAATTCATGAAACGGGACAAGGGAACGGACAGAACACCACCGTTTTGGGCCTTGAGATTATCCAGTTCGGACTCCGCAACCGCGTAATCAAACATGACACCCTTGCCGTCCCGTATTCGCAGCCAAATGCCGCCACGACGGATGTTCGTTTCCATGTGAAACGCCGTAAACTCCAACTGCATGCACCACGTGCCTGGAATAGCCAGATCGAGTTGGCTGGAGTTGCCCTGGTCCATGGTCCCCCAATTGACATTGGTGTCCGCAGAGCCCGTCGTCTGGACGGAGAGTGCGCCTTCCCTGGTGGAGAGCGATGTGGTGTTTGTTCCCTGGATGGTTTGCACGATAATTTCGCGGTGTCCGCCGAGGGGCCCGTCTCCCACGTAGCTCACCACCCGCGGACTGGACGTGGAAAAGTCCTCGCCGGCACGGAAGTTGTCAATAACGATCGTTGCAGCGCTATCTGCAACTTTTTCGGGAATCTCGCGCACGAAAACGGTGGCATTCGCTTGGATCTTGCGCGGCGACTGGCCATCGGCGTCCGTCGTCGCTCCTTCACCCGCACGCAAGATCATGGCCGGCTTCTCAGCCGGCGCTTGAGCCATCGCATCGGCCGCCGGCCCGATAGCCACCTCCCCCTGGAAAACCTGGACTTGGGTCGAGGATGAATGTGGAACACGGAACGTGGAACGCGGATCGGACTGCTTAGTTCCACGTTCCACGTTCCGCGTTCCAGCTTCCAACTTCACCTCAACGCCAAACTCCGTGCCCAGGTCCACGATCTTCATGCTCGGCGTGTGGACGGTGAAGCCGTGTGCTTTCGGCGGAACGCGGGCGAAAAGCTTGCCGATCGCGAGTGAACACGCATTGTCGCCAATGTCTTCTGACCCCTGATCGCTGACCCCTGCCCCCTTGGTGCCCACCTCCAATTCCGCCGGGCCTTCAAGAACGACCGTGGCGCCGGTGTTGAAGACGATCTCGACCAGGCCCCGCGCAAGCGTCAGCTTCTGACCGGCCGCAAGCGGCGCTCTCGGAGCGGGCGACGTTTTCTCTTCCCACAATGCGTTCACGCTCCGAGTGAGTCGGGCAATAACCGGGCGATCGCGGGGTTCGGCGATCGGGGCCAACGGCGTAACATCGCCCTGAGGAGTGACCGGCTGCCGGACCACCGGCTGCGGCGCCCGCTGCGAAAGCTGCCATGCCAGCACGCCGGCCGACACGACCGCCAACAACGGCACCAACATGATCTGGTGCCAAACGGTCTCAGCCAACGAACGTCGCCAGCCACCGCGGGTTGTTGGGAGCGGCACCGGTCTTGAAGTCCGGCCGGCAGAACTGCGTCGCGGCAGGGTCGCCGCCGGTTGAGCCTGCAGCGATCCAGCAAGGTCTGCTGTGGTCGAAACGTCTACCGGCATGGGCTGGTGCTTCCACGTCAGGCCGCTGTGGATCGACATGTACATCAGATAATACGCGCGGGCCGGCGCGCTGCCGGAGAGAAGCTCAATCAACTCGGCTTGTTGCCGATCCTCGATTGTTCCATCGACTAGCTGACCGACAAGCAACTCCAGTCTGCTGCGAATTTCCTCAGGCAAGCTCATGGCACAGCCTTCCGGGCCAACTTTTTCTGCACGCATTCAAGCAGCGCCTGGCGAAGCCGCGAGAGCATCACGGAAAGATGGCCGGGGGTGACGTCGTGCGCGGCCGCAAGCTTCTGGACGGAAGCCTGGGGCATATAGCGCTCGCGCAGCAGCTTGCGCTGCTCGGCGCTCTGCTGCGCGAGGCATTCTTCCAGAAAAACCAACAACTGCGATGTGCGTTCTGCATGGCTCAGCCCGTCGGCCGCCAATTGCTCTAGCAGGGTGTCGTCGTAGATGTGGCGGTCGCGCTGGCGATCGCGAACGTGCGCCAATACCTTGTGCCGCGCAATCTGGAATGCCCAGGCGAGGAAATTGGTTCCTGCTACAAACTGGCCGGCGCTGCGCCAAGCAACCAGGTTTGTCTCCTGCAGCACGTCCTGCGCCACTTCCGGATCGGGAAGCAGGGAAAGAATGAAAGCGTACAAGCGGGGTTGACAATCCGTCAGTGCGCGCATGAACGCTTCGGAAGGGGCTTCTTGCGGCGGCAATGGCAATTTTGGGTCGCTCATGCGGTTGCTCGGCAGCGGAATATTGATCGTATGGAAAGTCCGCGACTTTCAGTAATCTTACAGAAAATGTGGCTACCAACTCCCCTCGTGGCGAGCTAAGGAATGGCCCTCATAGGACTTACGAGGGCGCAAAAAAATAGTCGTGCTGGGCAATTGATCATGCCTCAGGCGACCAGGAATTCAACCAGTGGCCCCAACCCGATGGCTGCCAGGCCAAGCACATTTCTAAACGCAAAAGGCCGCTTCAGCCCGACAGCCGCCTGTCCAAAAATCGTTCGTTACCTGCGACAATTCTGTCGCATTGCCAAGTCCTGTAACGACTTTGCCGTGTCCTATCGGGCCATCTCGTTATCAAACTCCCTTCGGTTCCGTAGGCCAAGTCGAAAGATTTGGCCGCAACCGCCGTAAGGTGTGAAAAGACTTCTATTTGCAGAGAATCGCGAGCCAGAGGCTCCGCTCCACGATTTCCATATTTTACATTGTTTCCATCGTTTGTGCCAGATTCTCTGACACAACTCTGACAAACGATGACCGTAGGCCATTGATTTGGCCTGCCGCCACAGCAGCGCGAGACCGCGGGCACGGCGCTCGTTGACGATGGCAGGATGATGCCCTCCCTGAAGCGCCGCTGATCGGCACTGATCACTGTCGCGACGAGAACCAGGAAGTTCGCAGCCAGTGCTCAACGCATGCAACAATGCTGCGAACCGGCATGTCCGCTGGCAGCCTTTATCGCCTGCAACGGTCGCATCAGGGACGTCTAAAAACATCGGTTTTCGGGGATGGTTTTGCCCATCGAAACGAACCCTTAGTGCGGTACAACGGATGTGCAATACCGTTCCACATTACAAGATACGACAATACCATGACGGCCAAGATTTTCCACCCACTGCTCGCCTTAATCGCCTCCGCGACCAACAACGAGTTGGCAAAATATGTCGAATATCTCAAAGAGGAGAACAAGATTCTGCGGGCGCGGATCCCCGGTCAGATTCACACCAGGCCCGCGGAACGCGAGCGGCTGCTGAAGTTCGGTAAGGTAATCGGCCGAGCCATCGAGGAGCTGATGACGGTCGTCAGCCCGAGCACGTTCTACCGCTGGGTTCGTGACGAGAAAACCGCCAAGCCGAAGGCCAAGAATCCCAAGGGGGGCCAGCGGAAGCCGAGGGACGTGCGGGTGCTGGTCATCGAGATCGCCAAGGCGACCGGGTTCGGTTATACGCGGATTATTGGCGAACTACGCAAGCTGGGCATCAAGAAGATCAGCCGGCAGACAGTCCGCAGCATCTTGAAAGAGGAGGGCATCCAGCCAGGCCCCGAACCGTCACTGACACCGTACGTTTAGAACCCACTTCACGGAACATGCACTAGGAAACCCAAACGGGGCCTGCGCACGCCGCTGGACGCACAGCATCAACGAACCTCGCTTAAAAAAGACGCCGGTGGGAGTCGAACCCACTTCGACCGGACCAACCTACGGTCGGTGCCCGCAGCCGGTTGCCGTGCCGTCTGGATGCGGCGTCAGGTAAGTGTCCACGCCAGGAATCGAACCTGGTCCTCGACCTTCGCAGGGTCGCGTGCTTGCTCCGTCACACTCCACGGACGGATCAGGCTTGAGATCGGCAGTCGCCAGCCGGTCACGTCGAGCACCAGGTGCCGGAGCTTCGGCTTGATGTCGATCGCTTCGGCCGTAATGACGTCCGACCATGGATACTGGAGTCGAAAGGCTTCGCCGTCGCCGGTCTGCCGGATGTCGATCTCGAAGGCATCCCCCGTCGACTCGACGATCGCGTCCGCGCCAATCGCTTCAAACGCGTTTTGAAGGGTAGTTGTCATCGTTTTCTCCTTTGCATGGTTTGTAACTCGGAGCGTTACCACCACGGCGGCAGTAGTTCAGCGGAAGGAGCGGGAGTTGAACCCGCAAGGCATTTCAGGTGTGCTCGACCGGCTTCCAACCGGTTCCCGTCGCCAATCGGGTGGCCCTTCCGTATTTTTCAGTAGCCCGACCAGGATTTGAACCTGGAACATCTCGTTAGAAGCGAGACGTGATGTCCGTTTCACCATCGAGCCGTAAGCGGAAGGCAAGGGACTCGAACCCTCAACCCATGAAGGGCGGCTGGTTAGCACCCAGCTTCCTCACCAATTCGGATACCTTCCGTATTCAAGTGGACCGACCGGGAATCGACCCCGGATCTCCGCCATGCCATAGCGGTGTCGTCCCGTTGGACCATCAGCCCGTCAGTGGAGCGCCGGGGAGTCGAACCCCGATTTCCTGGTTGCAAGCCATGCGTCTTCCCGTTAGACCAGCGTCCCGT
>JBGTJT010000517.1:0-2329 GCA_041744995.1 Pirellulales bacterium
CGACGTTACCGTAACGGTAGTCACCTTCGTCGGCGTTGTAGCGCACACGCCACTTGCTACCGTCTTCCGTTTCGTAGTGGATGTACCCCGATTCGACTTCTGTCGCGCTGTTGGGCACTATTCGACCGTGGGGAGTCACAGTGTTTTCTTGTGTCTGGTTGAAGTGCATCGCGGGATCAGGCGGGGCGGACTCGTTACTGCAACCGACGATAAGCCAGCAGCAGCACAAGGCGGTAACGACCACCAGACGATGACTAAATGAACGTGACGGTCTCCCTGGCGTATTCATCTGCGGCCTCAATTAACGCGGATTCCTGCCATTGGTGAAGGGCAACCAGACGGCGCTTAATTTCCGATTCAAATTCTGCACCCAGCCGATTACCGAGAAGGCTCACACGATCAGTAATCGCGAGCTGATAGTCGCCAACACGGTTTTCGAGGCGGCCGATGACAAACTTGTAGATGTCGCGAAAGGCGAGCAGCACGAACAAGGGAACGCCGATCACGCCAGCACTGCCGATACTAAGCCGGATGAGCGGCAACAGCATGATGGCCGACTCTCCGATGTTGTCGAACGTTTCGCCCAAAGCCTGTCGTTGGGCCGCCGCCTTGGATTGCAGAAGAGCAGCCTGTATCTCGGCTCGGATCATCGGCTGGACCCGAGTCGTCAGGTCGTCGGAAATTGACGAACCATACTCGGTGATGTGAACTTGCCACTTCTTGGATATCTCGCCGCAACATTGCGACCAGTTGCGATCCAGGTCGGCGCCAACTTCCTCGGCGATGATTTGCACGCGATTCAGGATCTCTCCCTCGGAGACGACCTTACTGACAAACGCGTTGAGCAAACACAGCTCCTTCTCATCCTCGCTTTGGCAGGCCGCCAGTTTCTCAGCAAACGCGGCTGAGCAAATGTGACGCACATATTCCGCTGCATTGAGCGCGGGGGCATGAAACCAGGTGCGGATTTGCTCGCGTACACTTGCCGGTAGAGTGTTCAACTCTTGGTGTACCTTCTCGGAAAGGACGGGGCGAGCATCGCGAATCAACTGGTCAGCCCGCGCATTGCGGGCATAGACCATGCGCCCCCAAAGCCCTCCCCCCAGCACTAGCATGCCGCAACCGGTTGCGGCGGCAGTTACGAACTCTCGTCGATCCATAGCAGCACCCTTTCACTTTGCATCGTTGAGGCTGACGGAATCCAACCGTGCCCCCTATTGTCGGCAATTGCCGACAGACATTCAAGTAGCGGGCCAGTACCGTGGCTGAATGTTTGGACCAGTCCTAAAAGAAGCCCGCCTCGCGGCGGCAATGACGCAAGAACAGCTCAGTTACGCCTCCGGCGTCGACCGAACGTATATCTCTGAGCTGGAAAACAACCCCGACAAATCACCCTCGCTGGACGTGGTTTTTCGGCTGGCGGAGGCCCTGGGCGTCAATGCCTGGGAGCTGATCAAGCGGGTTGAGGAGCAGTAGCTTCGTTTGATTCCGCGTTTCCGTAGCCCATGCTGCCCTCAATTGAGTGTCACGGCTCGCAGTTGGAGCTGGCTGACTCCTCAAAAAAAGTCAGATCTACATTGGCCTCTACGAGGGGCGGCAGATCCGACTCGACCCCGTGCAGGTGCGGACGATCTGCTAGACGCTGGGTGGCAGCTTGGTGGACTTGGTCGTGGAGTTCGAGCGAACGGTGGGCTAGGCGACTGGGCGTGTCCCACCAGGGGTTTCTAATTACCGTTTTGCGATTGGGCGAGGGCTTCAAATAGACTGCTCCCGCGGGTGGCCGAAGAGGTGTCGCGCGGGCCTCAGACTGTGTGTCGGCAGTGGAATGGAGTAGGGTTGAGACTGGCCCCAAAAACCGGGACGAGGGGCATGAGAACGGGGCAAGGTAAGCCGCCAGGCGGTCGCGAAGGGAGGGTGAAGTCACTGGCGAAGCCGGTGTCCTGCCGGGCTCGGACTGGGCGGGAACCGGCCCCCAAGCTGCTCGTCAGAACCCCATCACCTCGCCAGTGAACGATGTCCCAGGCTGCTTTGCGCCCGATTCCAAACGGATCTGAAGCGGGTGCGCGGACGCTGCGGACACGGTTGCAGTCGATCTGGGACGGGGTGCCTTGGCGTCGTGGGACGAGTCTCGGGCAGGTAGATCCAGTGGTGCTCACCGGCCCGCGGGCCGCCGTGGAAGTCGCCCAGGATTGAGGTAGGGACGGACTCTCAACGGGGTCGCGCGAGCGGTTGGAACACGGCCGTAACCGGATCGCGGAGCGATCTGGGCCGGCCTCACGACAGGTGGCGGTTGGCTTGTCGACGGGGGTGCCGAGCCGCTGGGAACGGC
>JBGTJT010000518.1:0-8576 GCA_041744995.1 Pirellulales bacterium
GGAGGACGAGTAACATGGGCAGACGCAACGTGCGAGGCGGCAGTAGCGAGATCAATCTCGATAGCCTGTTGGACATCCTTTCCAACGTGGTCGGCGTGATGGTCTTGCTGGCGGTGATGACGGTGCTCAGCAGCCAGAACATTCAACTTTCGCTGGGAACGCCGTTGCTCCGCGATCCGCCGGCGGGATCGGAGCCGTTGAAGTTCGAGGTTCGCGGCAATCATCTCTACCAGATCGACGAGCGGGTGATGGAGGAGCGGCGGAAGACTGCGTTTCACCGCTATCGACAGGAGACCGGCGGCGAACCGTTCGGCCGACTCCGCTCGGTGGTCTACGACAAGTATGACATCGGCGATACGAACTATCGCGTTAAATTCGAATGGGCCGGCGGCAGGAACAACTATATCTACGAGCCGCGCCCGAGCGCCCTGGGAGACGCGATATCGGAGCTGGCCGCCGGGCAAAGCCGGTTCGAAGCATTGCTCAAGCGACAGAATCCGAAGAACTACTACCTGTCGTTCATTGTCCGCGACGACAGTTTCGAGGCCTACAACGCCGCCAAACGGATCGCAGAAAAATACGGTTTCGCCACGGGCTGGGAGCCAATCGGCAGCGGCGACGCCGACCGGCTGATATTCAACGCGGAGGGCAACCTCGGCACCCGGATTCAATAACGGCGGCGTCCATTGCATGCTGGGCTAATGCTCGCATATCGGTTATAATGGCGGCACCCGCCCCCTTCTCATTCCCACCCACCGGCCATGGCAATCGGACGAGTAACCCGATGGTTCCTTCACGACCCGCGCATCGGCTGGTACGTGTCGCTGGCGGTGCATACGTCGCTGGTCGTATTGCTGGGCCTGCTGACCGTTCCTCCACCGCCGCCAAACGTCTCGCGATTGATCGTCGCCGACCGCTACGAGCGCGAACAGGAACTGATAACCGAGGTGCTCGACGACAATCTCGACGTCTCGGTGCCGATCGATACCGACGCCTTCGATAGTGCGGAATTCGAACTCGAATTGGAAGGGGACGAACTCGAAGCGCCCCAGATCGACGAAGCCGATCTGCCCGCCACCGAGATCAACGAGGTGGACGTGGCGAGCATCGAGATCAACACGACCGCCGCGACGCAGTTGTTCTCGGACCTACCCGACAATATCGCCGTGGCGAGCAACGAGACGGCCGGCGGCAGCGATCAGGCGGTCGATCGCATTACCGACGAACTTTCCCAAATCCTGTGGAGCCGGCAGGCATTGGTCGTTTGGCTGTTCGATGAATCGGGCAGCATGAAGCCCGATCGCGAGCGGATCCGCCAGCGAGTGGAACGCATCTATACGGAATTGGGCATCCGCGGCACGGCGCCCGGCCAAACGCTGGTTACTTCGGTTGCCAGCTACGGCGCCAAATTCCATCAGCATACTACGGCGCCGACCAGCGACGTCGAATCCATCCGCGGCGCCATCGACCGGGTGCCGGTCGACGAATCGGGCGAGGAAATGATGTGTACCGCCATCATCGAGGCCATTCGGCGTCACAGCCGATTCTTGGACACCGACTATGGCGAGGTTGCCTCGGTAGCGACGGCGGGCGACGACGGCGGATCATTCAGAACCCGGCTCGGCGGCGGCAGCGCGGATCGCCGCAAGATGGTGCTGATCCTGGTGACCGACGAAAGCGGCAATCGAGCGGACAACTTCGCGCGGCTGGAAGACGCCGTCAAGGCGGCTCAACGCGTGGATTGTCGCATCTACGTGTTGGGGCGCGAGGCGAGTTTTGGCCATCCTTACGACTCGGTCCGTTGGGTTGATCCGCAATCGAAGAAGGCGTTTACTGTCACGGTCGATCGCGGACCGGAGACGCCGTCGCTAGAGTTGCTGCAAACGCACGGCAACGGCCGCCGCAGTGACATCTTCAAGAGCGGCTTCGGGCCGTATGAGCAGTCGAGGTTGTCGCGGGCGACCGGCGGCATCTTTTTTATGCTGCCAGAACCGGGGGACAAGGAATCGGCCGAGCAGCGGGGCGACCGAACCGGCAGCCTGCGCAATTACCTGCCGAGCCTGCAATCGCGAGAAGAGTACGTCAACGAGCGAAATCGCAGCCGGCTGCGAAAGGCGATCGCCAAGATCATCGTCGACTTGGACGTGTGGAACGACGCGACCTTGAAGAAGGTGACTCAGACGCATTATTTTCCGGTCGAACGCGACAAGTACGTGAGAAGTGCCGAGAGGGCGGTCCGCGAAGCTCAACTGCTGGTCGACTACTACGATCAGGCCCTGCAAACGTTGGAAAATCTAGCCGATCAACGCGAGCGGGAGCAGGATCGCCGCTGGCGCGCCAATTACGATCTCCTGGTGGCGCAGATCACCGCCTACAAGCTCCGCACGGAGCAGTACATCGAAGCGGTCGGCGGCGGGGTTCGGCGCCTTCCGCCGGTGAAGAATCCCCAGGGGGCCGACAAAAAGACGACGCATTGGCGCGCCGTGTCGGCCGAAAAGCTGATCAACGCCAAGCGGTACGAGCCGCAGCAGATCCTGGCCAACGAGCGCCTGCGGTTCGTCGAACAAGAGCACAACGGCACCCCCTGGGCCTTGCGAGCCGCCTGGGAACTAAAGCGGGATTACGGCTACGAACTGGCCGAGCACTACTCGGCCCCCAGCCCGCCGTCGAAGCCAAACCCCAACCCGGTCGCGCCGCCGAAGCTGTAGATCGTTACGCCTCCAACTCCGCCAGCGCCTCGTCCGGAATATTAAAATTGCTCGACACGTTCTGCACGTCGTCGTGGTCGTCGAGCGCTTCCATTAGTTTGAGTACCTTGCGGGCGGTGGCTACGTCCAGGTCGACCGTTGTCTGTGGGATCATGGTGATCTGCTGCGACTCGACTTCCAGCCCTTTCTCTTCGATAGCTGCTACCAGGTCGCTGTAGGCTTCCGGCGAGCAGTAGATCTCGTAGTTGTCGCCCGCCTGCTTGACGTCGTCTCCGCCGTTTTCCAGTACGAATTCCATCAGTTCCAGTTCGTCGATTGCCGACTTGGGGATCAGAATCAAGCCCTTGCGGTCGAACAGGTAGGCCACACAGCCAGTCGCGCCGAGCTTGCCGTCGCCGAGTTCAAATATCTTGCGGATCTCCGGGGCGGTACGATTGCGGTTGTCGGTGAGTATTTCGCACAGCACGGCTACGCCGCCGGCCCCGTACCCCTCGTAGGCAACCTCTTCCAACTGCCCGCCGGCAAGCTCGCCGGTCCCCTTTTTAATGGCGCGTTCAATGGTGTCCTTGGGCATGCGGGCGCTTTTGGCGTCGTTGACCGCCAGCCGCAGGCGGGGATTCTGATCCGGATCGCCGCCGCCCAGTTGGGCCGCCACGATGATCTGCTTGGAGATCTTGCTCCACAGCTTGCCGCGTTTATTGTCGATGAGGGCCTTTTTATGCTTAATGCCGGCCCAATGGGAATGACCTGCCACTACTCTTTTCGCTCCTGAATACGCGTAATCTTGGCTTCCGTCTGTTGTTTGGCGGCGGCTTGCTCCTCGTCGAACTGCTCGATCGCCCGCCGCCAGGCGTCGACCGCCTCGGCCGGTCGATCCAGTGCGATCAGCACGTCTCCGAGGTGGTCGAGGATGATGCCATCTGGTTCGTCACCGTCAGCGGCTTTTTGCAACGGCGGCAACGCCTCGGCGTGCCGGCCAAGCCGATGGAGCGCCCAACCGAGACTGTCCTGATAGGCGGCGTTGTCCGGGTCCGCCGCCACGGCGTCTTGAATCAGCGCCAGCGCCATCTCGAGGTTCATGTGGTTGTCGGCCCAGATATACCCTAGGTCGTTCTTGGCGCCGACGTGATCGGGAAACTCGTCGAGTACCTGCTCGAGCATTTCGATCGCCGCCGCCGATTCATTCTGCCGCATGTAAATACTGGCCAGCGTCAGCCGGGCGTCGCGAACCGCCTGGCGGACTTCGCCGGCGTAGAATTCGTCTTGATACTCTTCAATCAACTCGCGATACGCCGCGGCCGATTCCCGCAGCTTGCCGCCGCGATACAAGATCCAGCCGATCCGACCCAGATATTCTGGCGACTTGCCGCGGAGCTGCATGGCCTGCTCGACGGCGTCGAGCGCTTCGTCATACCGTTCTAGCGCCGCCAGCGAGCCGGACAGATAGAAATAAAACGTCGGCCGTGCCAACGGCGGCGTGGGGGCGAGCGTTCCTTTCCGGAACACCTCGGCGGCGCGGGCGTGCCGGCCGTCAATCAGCAGCGTCAGCCCCCAGCTCAGCAACACTTGTTCGCGACGTTCAGGCTCCGCGGTCGCCGCCTCCGTAAAAAACGACTCCGCTTCGTCGTACTTTTGCGACTCCGCGGCGAGCAAACCTGCCGCCAACGGCACTCCGAACGCCCGCCGGTCCTGCTGCTCGGCAGCGTCGACGATTTGAAACGGATTCTCCTCCTCGGCCGGCGCCGATGCTGCTGGTTCTGCTTGCTCGGGGGGAAGCTTCCGGTTGTTCGCCCGGCGATTAGCCAATTCCAGCAGCGATGCGACGAGCTTGTCGTCCGCGGCGATCGCCGCCAGTTCATCATCGAGAATGCCGAGGCTGCCGGTTCGCTCGGCCGCGTCGGCCAATAAGTGGAGCAGGGCAGGGGAGTCGCGCTCGGCGCGATAGATTTGCGACAGGCTGAGATAGGCGTTCGCCGTCGGTTCCTCGGCGTTGGCCTGTTCGAGTATCGTGCGGGCTTCCTTGAGTTCACCCTGCTGGCGCAGTTTCTCGCCCAAGAAGTATGCCAGACGATGGTTGTCGGCGTCGCGCCCGTAAGCGGCTCGCAGTCGCGGAACCAGTTCGTCCGATCGATTCGCCTCGGCAAGCACGTCCTCCAGGAACTGATACGGCGCCAGCCCCAGCGAATCGTACTTGCCGGCCATGTATTTCTCGATCTTGGCGACCGCCTTGCCGGTCTCGCCAATCCGCCGATCGACCCGCGCCAATTGGTACAGCAACAGCCCCTCGCCGGGCGCGGCCTGATCCGCTTGCTCGAAAGCGGCGACCGCCTTAACCGGTTGATCCGCCAGCAAGTAGGCCTCGCCGAACAGTCGATACAGGGCCGCCTCGTTCCCCAACACCAGCTTCAGCGCGTCGCCGCTCAGTTGATAGTCGTCTGGTGACTTCAGGGCCTGTTCGACATGCGCCAAAGCCGCCGCGGCCTGCGGGTAGCGTTGCTGTCGCAGATAGAACTCGCCGGCCGTTTTGTGCAGCTCCACCCAAGCGGCCGTTTTCTGGGGAGCGTCGGGTTGCCGCAGCGCTCGTTCGTAGAGCGACAGCGCTTCGTCGAACTGTTCCGTTTGCTTTAAGTAGATCGACGCCAGCAGCAGGTAGATTGGCTCGACGGGAGCGTTTCGCGCCATCAGGTAGGCGTAACGGGCCGTTTCCTCGTGACGATTGAGGCTGCGAGAAAGCGTGACGATGCGGGCAAACGTCTCGCTGCGGTCGCCGTCGTAACGGACGCTCCGCTGATAACGGCCCAGGGCTGCGGAGAAATCACCTTTCCGCTCGAGCATCCGACCGGTCGAATAGAGTGCCAACGCCCGCATGCGATGCCGCGCTGCTTCGGACTGCTGCTCGACAGGTTCCAATCTCTCCAGGGGCGATTCGAGTTCCAATGACGGGCCAGCCGACTTGGCCAACTCCTCGCCGCAGGCAAGCGAGAACATACCGCAGAGCGCGATCCCGACCGTCGCGAGGGAGATAATCGGCTTCATGGCATTCTCCACACCGAAGCATTGTTCCGAATCGGAAACACCCACGCCCGAGTTGCGGCGGGAAAGGCGAGGCACGCCGCGGCATGTGCCGGGCGGAGCCCGCCCTCGTCGAATGCTCGCGACGGTGGTTCCGCCGTTATTCTATCCGCTGCTGGCGATCGGCCGCAGCGCTAACGTGGCTTCTTCTTGACAATCCGTTTTGTCTTGGCCGGTCGATCCGTCTTTTTCTTGACTGCTTTTTTGGCGGTCGTTTTCTTGGCGGCCGTTTTTTTGGTTCGGGTGGTCTTCGCCGGCGCCTGCTTCTTCTTCTTTGTCTTCGGTTCCGGCGACTTCTTGGTGCTCGCCCGCTTCGGCAAGCGATCCTTGGCGGTCGGTTCGATCGCGATCAGTATCTTCCGAGTCGACGGCGAATAGGGGCTGCGGGCGTATTCCACGCCGAGTTGATGCAACAGCGAACCGAACTCCATTCCCTTGTTCTTGGGGATGGCGCGCTCCAAGCCGGGGACGTTTCCCGCGGCATGTTCTTTTTCGTCAATAACGCCGATCACATACAGCGCGTCGAGGGCGCCCTTGTTGACCGGAATCGCGTGGCCCCCCAGTCCGTTCTGGGTGACGAACGCCACGGTGAACGGCGTGGCGCCGTCGATCTTTTCGAGTTTCTTGGTTGCCGCTCCGATATTCTGCTTCTTGAGCGACTCCAAGTCGAACTCGTAGATCGATTCAAAAACGCTTTGTAAAACTCGCTTGACGCGCGAAGCGGCCGCCGCCGGGTCGGGCAGCATCTTGGCTGCCTCGGCCAGTTCGGTAACCGTGCTGACGCGGACCTCGTTCCAATCGAAGAAGTCGCGGCTGAACGCCTGGAACGCCTCGTCGGCCGCTTCCGGCATGGCGCCCTCCAGGCAGCCGGCGTAGAGCATTTGCTCCAACAACGGTCGCTTCTGGTCGTAGGCGTAAGGTTTGAATTCTTTCTTCAAAACCTTGTGCGTTTTGGTCAACAGGGCGCTTCGATTGCTGGCTGCCATGGTGGGGAACTCTCTTGCAAGCTGGTTTCGTCTGGCGGTTCGTCAAGGTGGGAGTGCTTATTCCGAGCCGGCTTCTCGCTGGTCGACATCGTCGACTTCCGCCGGTTCCGTCGGCATGGAATCGACGGTTGAGGCGGCCGCGTCGTCGTCCGGCGGCAACACGCGACGCAGGATTTCGTTGATCTCGATCGATTTCTTCACGCCTTGATCAATCTCGAACTTGACCTTAGGGGTGTAGCGCGTATCGATCCGCTTGGCGATCTTTTGTTGCAGGTAGCCCGCCGCGCTTTCCAGTCCCCGCAGGCAGAGCCGCTGCTTCGTCTCGTCTCCCATAATGGAGACCTTGACGCGGGCTTCGCGCATGTCGGGCGTGACCTCGACGCCGGTCACGGTGACGTGCTCCACCCGCGGATCCTTCAAGTCCATGAGGATGCCGAGCGAGACGACCTCGCGAATGGCTTCGGCGGCTTTGAGAACGCGACGAGACGGCATACGAATTTGCCACTCACACCAGGCGGCGGACGCCTACAGCGTGCGTGCGACCTCCTCGACTTTATAGGCCTCGAAAATGTCGCCTTCCTTCACATCGTTGAAGCCGGCGAGTTTCATACCGCATTCGTAGCCCTCGCGGACTTCCTTGGTATCGTCCTTGATCCGTTTGAGCGATTCCAGCGCGTAGTCGCCGAGAATGCGATTCTCTCGAATCACGCGCACACGGCAGCCCCGCTCGATCACCCCGGCCAACACGCGGCAGCCGGCGATCGTGCCGTGACGGCTGATGTTGAACGTTTGTTGCACCAGGGCGCGGCCCAGCTCCGTCTCGCGTTCCTCCGGCTTGAGCATCCCTTCCAGCGCGAGTTTCAGGTCGTCGGTAATCTTGTAAATAATGTCGTAACGGCGAACCTGCACGCCGCGGGCCTCGGCCAATCCGCGGGCGTCTTCCTCCGCCACCACGTTGAATCCGATGATGACCGCGTCCGACGCGTCGGCCAGATGCACGTCGGCGGCGGTCACGCCTCCCACGCTGGCCTGCAAGATGCGAATCTTGACTTCCGGATGCTCCAGCTTGTCCAGCTCCTTGCGAATGGCTTCGATCGAACCCCGCACGTCCGCCCGCAGGATGAGATTCAGCGTCTGCACTTCGTTGGAGTGGGCCAACCGTTCGGCCAAATCCTCCAGTCGAACGTGGACCGGCGGAGCAATCGACGAATGACGCTGCTTGCTTTCCCGCGTCTCGGCGATCTCGCGGGCCACCGCGATATCGTCGACCGCCAGGAATCGCTCGCCCGCCTGCGGCGCCACGTCCAAGCCGGTTAAATCCACCGGCGTCGAAGGCCCCGCCTCGGCCACCTTGCGGTTGGGATGCAGCGTGTCGTACATCGCCCGCACGCGGCCGAAGGCCGATCCGCATACGACGTTGTCACCCACCCTAAGCGTACCGTTTTGCACGATGAACTTGGCCACCACGCCGCGGCCTTCGTGCAACTGGGCCTCCAGGCAGGTACCGTAGGCGGCCCGGCCGGGATTGGCCTTGTATTCCTTGTCGTCGGCGATGAACAGCAGCATTTCCAATAGATCGTCGATGCCGGCGCCGGTCATGGCGCTGGTTCGAATCAACTCCGTCTCGCCGCCCCAATCGGTCGGCAGGAGTTCATTTTGCGCCAATTGCTGGAAGATGCGATTCTCGTCGACGTCCGGCAGATCAATCTTGTTTAGCGCGATCACGATCGGCACGCCGGCTGCGCGGGCGTGGCTGATCGCTTCCTCGGTCTGCGGCATCACACCGTCGTCGGCGGCCACGAGATCGGAA
>JBGTJT010000519.1:0-7372 GCA_041744995.1 Pirellulales bacterium
GCTGGTATTTATAGTCGAAAGTTGAACGTCTCCGAAACTACCCGCCAGCCGCGGGCGGCGAGCGATTGCCAGGCGGCGTGGATTTTGGCCGTCCCTTGCAGGCCGATGCGGAGTTCGCCTGGGGAATCGTCCAGGTAGGCCTTCGCCTGATACGAGGTGCTGGCCGGCCTTTCCCGGCCGCCAGCGTCGGTTCGCGTATCCAGCCCTCCGCCCGCCTTGCTGGAGAGTTGCTCGGGGCTGACCTCCAAATTGCGGCTCGAGATCTGTTCGATCGTGGTCTGGAAAACTCGCCCCGGATACTGGTCGAGCATGATCTCCACCTGCTGCCGCGGCGCGATGAACTCGACGCGCGACTGGTCGATTACCAGCAGCGCCTCCAGTTGCGCGGGGTCGCCGATACGGCACAGCGGCTGGCTCTCACGCAACAGGCCGCCGAGGTTCTTCTTGTCGAGCGGCGAACCGCTCCAACTCGGCAACACTCCCTCGGGCGTGTTTTCTCGCTGCGGCGCAGCGGGCATCACAATGCCGCCGACCGGCGCCCGCAGCAAAAGTTTTTCGGCGTCCGCCCGTTGCTCCTCGAGTTGACGGACGGCGTTGGCCAGGGACTTTTCCACGACTTCCTGCTCGCGCATCGCCAAGTCGCTATTGTGCCGCTCGTATTGCAACAAGCTGTTGTAGCGGGCGAGATTCACCTCGCGGCGGCCTTCCAGTCGGGCGATCTGATAGTCGACATCGAGATTCGACAACCTTGCCAATTCCGCCCCGGCCTCGACGCGGTCGCCCGGCTTGATGTACACCTCCTCGATCACTCCGGGAACTTCGGCATAGACCGTGGTGGCGTCGCGCGGTTCGATCTCGACGGGGCAGGTTACGTGATAGGGGAGCGGAATGAATAGCAATCCCAGTAGCAGCCCGCACACGGCCATCGTGCCGTAGAGCTTTGCTTTCCTCACCTGATAGAGCCTCCCCGGAACGGAAAAGTATTTGTATAGCTTGTAGAGCGGATGGAAGACCAGCCCATAGAGCGTTACCAACACCAGCACCTTGCCGATGATTTGCAGGCCGTATGGCTCGAACACCTTATGCAGGAAGAACAGAATCGAGATCAACACCACCCAGCGGTAGATGGTCGACGCAACCGTGTACAGGGCGAACAGCCATTGATTGCGTTGCGGCAGGAACGGGTCGGCAGGCTGCGTCAGCCCCAGGCACCATTGACCGAGCTTCTGAAACAGAATGCTGTTGGCCTTTTGCCGCAGGTTGGGCACCTCCATCAGGTCCGACAGGATGTAATAGCCGTCGTAGCGCAACAGCGGGTTGCCGTTGAAGACGATCGTGCTGACCGAGCTGACGAACATGATGCTCAGGCAAATGTAATTCAACAGGCCCGGCTCGGTGAACCACCACACGAACGTGGCGATGCTGGCGATGACGATTTCGACCCACATGCCGGCCGCGCCGATCGCCGCGCGGTGCCATTTGTTCGGCAGCATCCAACTGTCGGAGACGTTGCAGTACAAGCAAGGGGTGAGCACCAGCAGCATCACGCCCATCTCGTGGCATTCGCCGCCGAAGTGCTTGCAGGCCAGGCCGTGGCCGAACTCGTGCAGTATCTTGGTCACGGCCAACACGCCCGCCATGAGCAGCCAGTTCTTGGCGGAAAAGAACTCATGAAAGGCCGGCAACCGCGCGGTGAAGGCGTCGAACTGCACGCCCACCAGCAGCAGGGCGCAGCACGCCAGCAGCAACGAGGCTGCGACGGCGGGGGCCGAGAACGCCCAGCGAACCTTGGGGTACAGCCAATTGAGCAGGCGATCGGGATCGACGCCGCGAAAACGCAGCGCCAACACATTCGACAGCTTGCTTTGCAGTTCCTTTCGCTTCCGCTTGCGGCGGCGTTCGACCAGTTGACCGCCTTGGCCGGGTGCGTCGGCGATGACGACGCCGCTTTGGTGCAGATTGCCGATAAACCGATCGAGTTCCTCGACGGTGAGCTTAGCCGGCGGAAACTCTGCTTCAAAGCGGGCCTTGATCTCGTCCAGGCTGGTACGGCCATCGAGCATCCGCAGGATGGCGTATTCCTCTTCGCGAAAGCGAAAATAGTTCAGCCCCACCGGCTCCTTGACGACCCAATAGCGTTCGCCCTGGTAGCGATGCGAGCGGGCCGACAAGTCGGGCCGCATCCGAATCGGCAGCGGCCGAGACGAAGTCGAGACAAGGCTGTCGGCGAGAGTAACCACAGTGAATTAAATCCTAAATTCGAATATCGAAATCCTAAACAATGTTCGAATTTCAAAGGCTCAAATGACCAAAACCATTAAATCCCAAGTGTTTTGAACATTCCGATTTTGCTCATTCGAATTTGTTTAGGATTTCGAATTTGGTGCTTCGGATTTCTCTCACCGTATCGTCATGTCGACCGACAACCCCGGCAGCAGCACCCATTGGCCGTTCTGTTGGCGGTTGTCGACTTCGGCTCGCACGCGATACTGGCCGCCGGCGAGTACCTTGGGGATGGCGTTGACGATGCTGCCGCGGAACTCTTCCACCCGACCGCCAATGCGGGCTTTGACCAGCACCGGTCGGCCGATCACTTGCGACGGCGTCAATTGGTTGATGTTCACAAACCCTTGCACCTGCAAGCGGTCCATCCGAACCAGTTGGCAAACGGTGTCGCCGGGGCTGACCCATTCGCCGACGTCGAGGTCGATGTCGACGATCACGCCGTCGATCGGCGCCAATATCTGCCGCCGCTGCAAGGCGACCTCCACCGCGTCGAGTTCCGCCTTGGCCTTGTCGGCGTTGAAGCCTTGCACCTTCAGTTCCATGGCGGCCTGCTCGGTCCCCAGGCTGGCGCGCTCGAACTCCAACTCCAAGCGGCGAATTTCCGACGGCGACAACGCTCGGGCAACGGCCGCGTTGGCCTCCTTGGCCATCTCAAACTCCTTCTCCGCCACCCGCGCGGCCGAGGCGGCGTAGCGGACGTTGATGTCGTTGGTCGCCTGATAGCTGGCGATGCGGTGGTCGATCTCGGCGTTGGTCTTGACCAACTGGGCGCGGCGATCGTCGAGCTTGGCGATCAGATCGCCGCGTTGGACGTTCATGCCCGGCTTGACCAGCACGGCGACGACCAGCCCCTCCTCCTCGGCCGGCACCCGCGGCCCCTCGATCTCCGAGACAATGCAATTGGAGATCTCCAAGCCCTCACCAACACCCGCCGACGCCGGCTGCGCAAACGCGGGGCCAGCGGCGAGCACGAGCATCGCCGGAACGAACCAGGCGGCAGTCAGCAGCGGAGCGATTCGAGATGCGGTCATCGTGGGTATCCGTGAGACTTGAGGCTTGAGGCGTGAGGTTTGAGGTTTGAGGGAAATGGTGGAACCTTGCTCCATGCGAAAAGTCCGGCGGCTTGAACACTGAACACTGAACACTGAACACTGAACACTGAACACTGAACACTGAAACCTGAAACCTGAAACCTGAAACCTGACCCCTGAAACCTGACCCCTCACAACTTGAACAATATCTTCGTTCGCACGAAAGCCATCAGGTCGCGGAACCAGACGTAGCCGATGGGGTGCAGCCCACAATCGACTCGTGCGGTCACTGTTGCGCCGGGACGCAACTCTGTGTTTTTGGCGAACTGACCCTTATCGAACTCGACCAGCACACGCACGGTGTTGCCGTGATCGCCGCGGACCTCGGTTTGGGCATCGATCTCGACAACCGCTCCGCTATACGTTGTCTCCGGTGCGGTCGCCAAGATGAATTTGACGGGCAGCGGCTGTCGTTTGGCCTGCGCCGCGACGAACGCCTCGGTCACCGGGCCGAGTTTCGACTCCGGCATATACAGCTCGATTTCCCAGGGTCCGGAAACGTCCGCCACCATCAGTAGCACTTGTCCCTGCTCGACGGTGCGGCGATCGAGCCGTTTGGCTACGTCCCAGGTAATGACCTGCCCTTGGATCGGACTGCGAACCGTCAGGCCGGCCCGTTTTTGCTCGAGCAAGTCGTGTTGCCGCAACAGGCTCGCCAGTGTTGCTTCCAATTGCAGGATCTCGCCGGCGATGCGGTCCTTCTCGTCGTCGCGGAGCCGGCCGCTGTGGATCAAATCGACGCGAAGCTTTTTGATCTGTTCGCGCGTCTCCTCCATGCGTCCGGTGACGTCGGTCAGTTCGTAGTCGAGTTTGGGATCGCGCAGTTGTGCCAAGGGGGCGTTCACCTCGACCAGATCGCCGTGGCGAACGTCCACCCGCGTGACCACGCCGCCGTAAGGAGCGAACACGTCGCGGCGGTCGGTCGGCTGCAGCGCCCCTTTCGATTCCATCTCCAGCGGCGCCGGCACAAGAACCAAGGCCAACAGTGCGATCAGCACGCCCGCGGTCGCCAGCACCGTCTTGGGGAGCGTGCGGGCCTCGACCAGCCATCGTGTTTTTCCGAGCGTTCGCCACAGCGGCATCAGAAACAGATCGTTATGTTCCAAGGCGTTGGTCAAGGCGATTGCCGAATGGTCGCGAACCACGCCGACGCGATGCAGCATGCTGTCGGTCACCGGGCGACGCTCGATCTGTTCAACAATCAGTGCGCCGATCACCGTGCGCGGACGGTGGGCCTCTTCATCATGTTGCTCGGCGACCCGGAACAACGGCAGAATGCCGATGCTCTTGGAATGCGACTCGTCGACGTAATCGTGAATGGCTTGCTCGACTTGCGGCGCCAAGTCGGCCGTTTCACCGTGGAACCAAACTTCCTCGCGGGTTTCCACCACCGTGGCGGCCAACTGGGAGAGCTTCTTCGTGATGTTCGATCGTTTCTCGACGATGTCCTGGCCGCTGATCGCCGTGACCTGACATTTGCGTCCGCGGCGGATCGCCACCGAGACCCGATCGCATTCGATCAGTCGGCGGCCGTCGTTGCAGATGGTGGCGGCGGTCAGGTCCGGATGCAGGCTTTCATGAACGGCTCGGGCAAACTGTTCCAGTTGGCTCCATAGCGATTGCCGATTCTCGAACTGGCGAAGTTGCTGCTTCTGCAAGTAGCCGCTGGCCAGCTCGCACATCTGAGATACGAACAGCAAGTAGCCGCGTTGCGCGGCCAGCCCGCGCTCGGATCGCTGGAACACTTCCACCAGGCCCACCGTCTCGCGGTCACAGACCAACGGGCCGAAGATCAGCAGGTAGTCGGTGGGGTTGCCGCCCGCGTTCTCGTCGCCGGCGCCGGCGGCCACCAGTTGTCCTTCGCTTTTGGTCAGCATCTGGCCGAGCAATTGCCCGTGCCGGTCGGCCAATTGCGAGTCGCTCAAGATGCCGGTTTGCTTGAGATTGATCTGATAGGCAAGCTTGAGATTCCCCCCCGGCTCGACCGTCCACACGGCGCCCCCCACCGCGGCCAGGGCCGAAACGATGCGGTGCAGCAAGGCGTCGTAAAACTCCGCCGGCTCGATGTCGCTTTTTGCTAGCTGCGCGACCTCGCCCACCAGATTGCGAATCTGTTGCTTCGTTTGCTCGACGGTACTGGGATCGATCGGTTGAGTCGCCATAATCGGAATTATCGGCAAAGCTTACCAGGATTCCCAAACAGTTTCTGGCCGTTCTGCCGATTCAAGAGATATTTGCTTCAGTCCTTCCTTTTATAGTTTAACGAATATGCGTTCATTGTCTGCCATCCTCCTGGCGTTGGTGTGGAGCGGCGCGTTCATCGCCACGCATGTGCCCAAGCTGCCGAGCGTTGTCTCGGGGTCGGACAAGACGCTGCATTCCCTGGGTTTCGTGGTGCTGGCGTGTGTGCTGGGGCTGTTTCTCGCCGTGCGGCGGCGTTTCGCCTTCCGCTGGCTGGCAGCCATGCTGGTGGTGCTGGCAGTCTATGCCGCCTTCGACGAATTAACCCAAATGCTGGTACCCAATCGCCACGCCGACTGGCGCGACTGGGTGGCCGACATGATCGGAGCGACCATCGGTACCGCCTTGGTCGGTGGACTGTGGTGGGCCTGGAGCAGTCGAAGGAGATGATTTCTGATTTCAGATTTCAGATTTCAGATTTCAGATTTGCCGGTCCTTATCAAAAGTTTGGCGTTGGCGGGCGGTATTGATCGAGTTGGATCGTGCGGAACCATTCAATCGTCTTAGTCAGCCCCTCGCGCAGCGGCGTGGCCGGTTCCCACTTCAAGTGCTGCTTGGCCAACGTGATGTCGGGCTGGCGACGGGTGGGATCGTCGGCCGGGAGCGGTTCGTGGACCAGTTTGGCCCGGCTGCCGGTCAGTTCGATCACCAGTTCCGCCAGTTGCTTGATGGTGAACTCCGTGGGATTGCCTAGGTTGATCGGGCCGACCGGTCCCTGATCGTTGTTCATCATGCGGATCATCCCTTCGACCAGGTCGTCGCGATAGCAGAACGAACGCGTCTGCTCGCCGTCTCCATAGAGGGTGATGTCTTCATCCGCCAGCGCCTGGCGAATGAAGTTCGACACGACGCGGCCGTCGTAGGGATGCATGCCAGGCCCGTAGGTGTTGAAGATGCGCACGATACGGATATCGACCTTGTTCATGCGGTGGTAGTCCATGAACAACGTCTCGGCGGCCCGCTTGCCTTCGTCGTAGCAGGCCCGCGGACCGATCGGATTGACCGAGCCGCGGTAGTCCTCCGTCTGCGGATGGACTTCTGGATCGCCGTACACCTCGCTGGTCGAGGCTTGCAGAATCCGCGCCCTGCACCGCTTGGCCATGCCCAGCATGTTGATCGCGCCCATCACCGAAGTCTTGACCGTTTTGATCGGATTAAACTGGTAATGGCCCGGTGCCGCGGGGCAGGCCAGGTTGTATATCTGATCGACCTCCAGCCACAGCGGATGGATCACGTCGTGCCGGAGCAGTTCGAAGTTGGGCTTGCCCAGCAGGTGGGCGACGTTCGACTTCTGGCTGGTGAAGAAGTTGTCGACGCAAATCAGGTCGTGGCCGTCGGCGACCAGCCGCTCGCAGAGATGCGATCCCAAAAAACCGGCCCCGCCGGTCACCACGATTCGTTTCAGCGTTGGCACGTGTGTTACTCCTCGATTCGCAAAACTGGCGGCGGTTACAATGCAGTGTTGCACCATGTATTGTTTCACAGTATCTTTCAGCGCCGATCGCAAGTCTACCATGCGGGCACAAAATCCAGGGCGATCTTGCTCTTCATCGCCTCGACTGCGCGCCGAGATTGCAGCGGTCGTGCGAGCTTTGCCGGATCTCCGTGCGGAACTCGTCGAGCTGATCCGTCAAATTCGGCCCGGCCAGGCCGCCTCCTACGGCCAGTTGGCCTCGGCGTTGGGCGACCGCGTCGCCGCCCGCTGGGTGGGACACGCCGTGCGTCACGAGATCGCCGGCGCGAACCTTCCTTTG
>JBGTJT010000520.1:0-9162 GCA_041744995.1 Pirellulales bacterium
ATCTCGACGCGGCGGTTGCCGCCGACGGCGTCGACGTCGTATTGGCCGGCATCGTCGGTGCGGCGGGGCTGAGGAGCGTGCGAGCCGCCCTGGAGGCGGGCAAGACGGTCGCCTTGGCCAACAAGGAGCCGCTGGTGATGGCCGGCCCCCTGATTCGCGAGATCGTGGCGCGGACCGGGGCGTTGCTGTTGCCTGTCGACAGCGAGCATAGCGCGGTGTTTCAGGCAATGCAGGCGGGCCGGCGCGAGGAAATCCGCAAAATCGTGCTAACCGCCAGCGGCGGTCCTTTCCGCGCGCATTCACTTGAACAACTTCGCGAGGTGACCGTAGAAGACGCGTTGGCACACCCCACCTGGGAAATGGGCCCCAAAATCACGGTCGACAGCGCCACGATGATGAACAAAGCGCTGGAGATTGTCGAGGCCCGCTGGCTGTTCGATTTGGCGGCCGAGCAGATTTCCGTGGTGATTCACCCTCAGTCGATCGTACATTCGATGGTAGAATACGTGGACGGTTCGGTGCTGGCTCAGTTGAGTCCGCCCGATATGAAGCTGCCGATCCAATACGCCCTCACCTACCCTACACGACTGGAGGGGGTCGCGCGGCGGATGGATTGGGAGCAGGCTTTTCGGCTAGAATTCGAACCACCCGACTTGCGGCGGTTCGAGGCGATAGAGTTGGGCTTGGAGGTCGCTCGCCGGGGCGGCTCGTGCGGAGCGGTGGTCAACGGCGCGAACGAGGCCGCCGTGGCGGCATTTTTGGATCGCAAGTTGCCATTTTCAGAGATTGTACCGGCCGCCAAGGCGGTGCTGGCACAGCATCATTTCGAATCACATCCCACTTGGGAACAACTAACCGGGCTTGATCGTTGGGCCCGCCAGGAGGTCGGTCGGTGGATTGGTTGCTAATCGGTGAGACGGCTCTGCCGTGGTTTCTACGGCTTTCGGCCTGGTGGACCATTGCGCAGGTGGCCCTTGGCTTGGGCTTCGTGATTTTCGTCCACGAACTGGGACACTTCATGATCGCCAAGTTGTGCGGCGTGAAGTGCGAGAAGTTCTACGTCGGGTTCGACGTGCCGCTGAAGCTCGGCTTTGGCAAGTACGCCGTGCGGCTACCCAGCTCACTCTGGAAGAAGACCTGGGGAGAAACGACCTACGGCATCGGCATCCTGCCATTGGGCGGTTACGTGAAGATGCTCGGCCAGGATGACAACCCTGCCAGGGCGGCCGAGGCGATGCGCCGCGCCAAGGAGGCGCAGGAGGCTCGCGAGAAAGGCCAGCCGTTGCCGGCCGATTACGATCCCGAAGACGACTACGTCCTCGATCCCCGCAGCTACATGGCTCAGAGCGTGCCGGAGCGGATGGGCATCATCTCCGCCGGCGTGATCATGAACATGATCTTTGCGTTCATCTTCGCGGTGATCGCCTTTGCCATGGGAGTGGATTACGTTCCCTGCATCATCGGCAAGACCGTGCCGGGCGACCCTGCCTGGTTGGCCGGCCTGCAGCCAGGAGACGAGATCACCGAGATCGGTGGCACCCGCAAGCCGCGTTTCAAGGACTTGCAGGTGGCGGTCATTCTGGGAGACATTGAGCAGGGCATCACGGCCAAGGTCGAGCCGATCGGCGGAGATAAGACCGTCGACGTCGTCTTCAAGCCGGACGCGGCCAAAAACCAGATGAATCTGCGGCCGACCATTGGCGTGGTCATGGCCGCCACCACTCGGTTGAACAGCTCGCTGCCGGTAATCCCCGGTACCGTGGCGGCCAAGTCCGATCAGTTTAAGCCGGGCGACAACATCGTTGAGATCAATGGCGAGTCGACCCAGGTGAGCGACGATCCGGCGACCAACTATCTGGCGCTCGAAGCGATATTGGCACGCAACGAGAACCGCTCGCTCGAAGTCGTTGTCGAACGGATCAAGCAGGGAGACAACAGCGAACAGCCGGCCACCGAGCGGCACACCGTGACCTTGCCGCCGACGCAGATGCGGTGGTTTGGCATGACGATGAAGATGGGGCCGCTGTCCGGCGTGCAGCCAGGTTCCCCAGCCGCGGCGGCCGTTCACAAGACGGCGGGGGAGACGATCGGCAACGGGTTGATGGCGGGCGACCGGCTCGTCTCGATCGACGGCCAGCCGATCGGCAATCCGGTCACGCTGCCCGAGCGGATGCGGACGCTGGCGACGGAGAAGCCCGAGGTCGAGGTGGTGGTGCGGCGGCAGATTGGCGACTCCAGCCGCGAGTTGACGTTCGGCCTTACGTTGCGCGACGCCCCCTGGTCGCCGACCGTGGTGCCGCCCGATTGCGCGATGGAAGTACCGACGATGGGCGTGTGCTATCCGGTCGAATCGATCGTGCAGCAGGTCGCCGCGGACAGCCCGGCTGCCAAGGCCGGCATCAAGGCGGGGGACGTGGTCACGGCCGTCGATTTTGTGGCGGCCGACGACGAACAACTGAAAGTGGAAGTCGGCAAGTATTCGCGGTTCAAGGAAACCTTCCAAGTACGAGTGCGGGACAAGGGGGAGCCTGACCAGGACAACTGGCTGTTCCTCGTCCGCGACGTGCTGCCGCAATTGGAACCGGACACCAAACTGAAACTACACGTCCATCGCGACGGGGCAGCCAAGCCGCTACACATCACGGTGCTGCCGACGGACCTGGAGGGATTTTTTCTGGCCGAGCGGGGATTCCACTTCGCCTCGAACTACAAGGTGCAGCAAGCCGAAAGCTTCACCGATGCGCTCTACCTGGGCTATCGCGAAACCTTCAACGCCGCGGCCCAGGTGGTGATCTTTCTGAAGAAACTCACTACCGGCCAAGTCTCGGTTAAGCTGCTGGGCGGGCCGGGCACGATTGTGGCCGTAGCGGGCAGTCAGGCCAATCGCGGATTTCCCGAATTCCTGGTCTTTCTTACGCTGCTCAGCGCCAACCTGGCGGTGGTCAACTTCCTGCCGATCCCGGTTCTCGATGGCGGCCACATGATGTTCCTGCTTGCCGAACTGGTGACCGGCAAGCCGGTCAGCGAACGGGTGCAAACCCCCCTGATGTACCTGGGGCTGTTTATGATTCTGGGACTGATGATCTTCGTGATCGGATTGGATGTGCAGAGGTTCTGGCCGTTTGGATGATCCCCTTGCCCCAATATTGCGCCGAAACACGCAGGTGGAACTCGACGATACGAACAGATGTATGCAACAAATCGACGAACTGACGTTACTTGCTCCAGGCCAAGTTTCCGTCCGCCCCAAAGGGAAACACTTGGGCCGCTTCTAGCACTTCTACGTCGTCACGGGAGGCAACATCCGGCAGTAGCGCTTCGCTTACCCACAGCGTTTCGAGTTCCTTGGTGCTCTTGATCCAGGCGACGCGGGCCTGTTCGCGCGGCGTCAGGCCGATCGTGTTTAGCGCCGCGTCGAGCGCCGCCTCGTCGGTCGGCAGGTCGGGCGGCAACATGCCCGCGCCCATGTGGTTCGCCGTGACGGCGTTGATCTGAGTGGTCTTCAGGTCGATCTGGCTGAGCACCCGGGCCACGCAAAATTCCGCCAGTCCGATGCCGTTGCCGTTGCCGTTGGTTTTTGTCGATAGCCCGCGGACGACAATCCGCTTGATGCGGGGGCGTTCGTCGCCGCTGGCGGCATGGTCGTTGTATTTGCGGCCGATCACGTTGGTATCCATGCCCGTGCCGCTGACGTCCTTGCCGATCTCGTCGACCAGCAGCACGTCGAGCGAATCAAACGGTAGTCGGGCCATCTGCTCGGTCGCCAACCGCAGTAGTTCTCGTTCGCGCGCTTCGAATTGATAAGGGGGCACGGCTTCGATGTGCATCGCCCGTCCCAAGGCGTTCTCGACAATCGCCACCCCGGCGACCACCCGGCAGCGCGCGAGCACCTCGGCGGCCACACTGCGGACGATTTGTCCAAATTCGTAATCGACCGTCGCCTGATGGTAGAGTCTAGCGCCGTTGTGCTTGCCCAGTCCGGTGAGCATCATCTTCAGCAGTCCGCTTTGGATGTCGCCGGTAAAACCGGTATGCGGTTTGACCCTCCCACAGACGACGACGTGATCGGCCCCGCAGGCGTGTCGATCGATATGCACATCGAATCCCTCGGGCGCTCGGGCCACGACGTCGGTTTCCATCGTGGCGCGGATCGGACAGCCCATCGACTGTTCGGTGATTCCCAGGGCCGCGAGAATCGCCAGTTGCCCCGGCACGGTGCCGCCGCCGTGGCTTCCCATGGCCGGCACCAGAAACGGTTCGGCGCCGATCCGAAGGAAATAGTCGACGATGCTTTTGAGAATCGCATCGATCCGATCAATTCCGCGACTGCCGGCGGTGATTGCCACCGAGGCGCCGGGCTGCACGATCGCAGCCAGATCGAGCCGTTCGAGCTGCCGCCGCGTTGCCGTGGCAACGTCGTCGATGTGGCCCGCGTCGAACCTCTGCCGGATGGGAACGATCTTCGGAAAGGTCGGCATGGCGTGGAAAGCCGCAAAGGTTTGATATCCAGGGATGGCAGCCATCATGGTACACTAATAGCATCCGATTGGAATTGGGAGAATCCGACAACTGAAACTTGGTACCTCCATGCAACTCCACCTGCTGGGCACCACCGGCTATCATCCCAACGAACGCCGCCAGACGGCTTGCTTCATGCTGCCGGAACTGGGCGTGGTGTTCGACGCCGGCACCGGCATGCATCGGCTCAAACCGTTGCTGCAAACAAAGGAACTGGACGTTTTCTTAAGCCACGCCCACCTGGACCACGTCGTCGGCCTCACGTATCTGCTGGGCGACCTGTGGGAAGAGAAGATGAAGCGAGTCACGGTGCATGGCGAGGCGGACAAGTTGGCCGCCATCGACCAGCACTTGCATGCACCGTTGATCTTTCCGGTCGATCACCAATACGCGAATCGCCCGTTGTCGCGCGGCATGACGGTGCCGGTCGCCGGCGGCGGGCAGGTGACTCACTTTCCGCTCGCCCATCCCGGCGGGTCGGTCGGTTACCGGCTCGACCTGCCGGGCGCCAGCATGGCCTACGTGACCGACACCACGGCCGCCGTCGACGCGCCGTATGTCGAACAGATTCGCGGCGTCGATCTGCTGGTGCATGAATGCTACTTCCACGACGACCAGTGCGAGTTTGCCGAGCTGACCGGTCACAGTTGCGCCACGCCCGTGGCGCAAGTCGCCGCCGCCGCCGGAGTGGGACGGCTGATCTTGGTGCATATCAATCCGATGAGCGTCGCGGACGACCCGATTGGCCTGGAAGCGGCGCGGGCGGTCTTTCCGAACACCGAGATCGGCGAGGACGTACAGGTGGTGGAGTTTTAGCGCCTTCGGCCCCGACCTTCTTTCAGGAAATTCGAGATGACGCAATCGCATGCGAATCGCCAATCGGTCGGGGGCGTGATCCACACCTACCAGCGCTACGACCCCAAGAACTTCCCCAGTCCCACGCAGCCGCCCCCCGATCTGGTCTCGCCCGCTTTCGAGCACATGCTGGCCTTCGGTTCGATGCGAGAACTGAGCGAGGAGGAACTCGCTCGGGCAGTGAGACTCGATCCCAGTCAGATTCAAGGACTGGGGCCAAGCCTCGACGCCTTGATCGCGATGCTCGAGGAGCGCAAGCGAAAGATTCTTCAGAAGTATGAGACCGACGGCGTTTGCGAGCTCGCCAAGCGGGCATACCGCGAGCTTGGCCGGCAGATCGAACCGCCTAAGAAGCTGCGCCCTTACTTCAAGGATGCGTTCCACACCGAGCAGATCCGCGACCTGGAAATGCTCTGGTACCGCGCCGGGGACGAACAGGGCCGCTTCGCCCGCGACCTGGTAAAATTGGTCGATCGGCTGGGGGACAAGTATCAAGTCGACGAGTTGGCCGCCAGGTATGAGTTCACCGGCCGCGAATCGATGAGGATCCCGCAGGCGCTTGAGATCAAGGAAGAACTCGAAAAGATCGACGAGTTGCTCAAGCAGCTTCGCGAAGCGATAAAGGACGCCCGCATCGGCGTCATCGACATGGAGATGCTTAGCGAGTTCGCCGAGCCGGGCGACGTGGAGCAGCTCTCCGCCTTGCAGCAGCAGATTCAAGACATGATGCGAGAGATGGCCGCCCGGCAGGGGTTGGACTTCCAGAAAGGCGAGTTCCAGCTTTCGCCGCAGGCGTACAAGCTGTTTCAGAGCCGCCTGCTGGAGCGCATTTTTAGCGACCTGCAAGCGGCCCGCAGCGGCCGGCATCAGGGGCCGATCCTCGGCGAAGGGGCGGTCGAAATGCAGCAGACCAAGGAGTACGAGTTCGGCGACTCGGTGGCCAACATGGACATCGTGCAGACGCTGATCAACACCATGGCCCGAGCCGGTACGCAAACACCGCTGAGGATGCGCAGCGAAGATATTGTAATCCACCGCACCCGCAACGCGCCGAAGTGCGCCACCGCCGTGGTGATGGATATGAGCGGTTCGATGCGCTACGACGGGCAGTACATCAACGTCAAGCGGATGGGCTTGGCGCTCGACGGGCTGATCCGCAAGGAATACCCGGGCGACTTCTTGCAATTCATCGAGATGTACAGCTTCGCCAAGCCGGTACCTCCGGGCGAGTTGGTCTCGCTAATGCCTAAACCGGTTACCATCCACGATCCGGTGGTGCGACTGCGGGCGGACATGAGCCGCGACGACATCAGCGAGTTCCAGATTCCGCCGCACTTCACCAACATCCAGCACGGGCTGCAACAGGCCCGCAGGTTCTTGTCTTCACAAGACACGCCGAACCGGCAAGTGATCCTCATCACCGACGGGTTGCCAACCGCACATTTTGAAGGCCCCCTGCTGTACCTGCTCTACCCGCCGGCGCCGGAAACGGAAGAAGCAACCATGCGCGAGGCGCTGCTCTGCCAGCGGGAAGGGATCACGATCAACATCTTCCTGCTGCCAAGCTGGTCGCAGTCGCGCGAAGACATCCAATTCGCTTACCGCCTGGCCGAGACGACCAAGGGCCGAGTATTCTTCACCGCCGGCAACGATCTGGATCGGTACGTGGTGTGGGATTACTACAGCCGGCGGCGGGAGATCATCGCGTAGATGAAATCCTAAGCACGAATATCGAAATCCTAAACAAATTCGAATGAAGAATGACGGAATGTCCTCCGTGCCTCCGTGGTTCATTTAAATGCCATCTGAAAAGCTGCTGATCTACGGGGCGTATGGTTACACAGGCCGGCTGATTGCCAGGTTGTGTGCCGAGCGGGGATTGTCGCCGACGCTTGCCGGACGGAATGTCGAGAAGCTCAACGCAATCGCTTCCGAAACCGGCTTTGACGGTGTCGCGTTTTCGCTCGACTCGGTTGACGAGATTGCCAAGCAACTGGGCGGCTTTTCCGCCGTGCTGCATTGCGCCGGGCCGTTTTCGGCAACTGCTGCCCCGATGATGGCCGCCTGCCTGAAGGCCGGCGTCCACTATCTCGACATCACTGGCGAGATCAGCGTGATTGAGCAGGCGCATGCACTCGATGCCGAAGCGAAGCGGGCCGGTGTCGCCCTGATGCCGGCCGTCGGCTTCGACGTCGTGCCGAGCGACTGCCTGGCCGCGAAGCTGGCCGTGGCATTGCCGTCGGCGACGCACCTTGAACTGGCCTTCGCCGGCATGGAGTCGATCAGCCCCGGCACCGCCAAGACGATGTTCGAGAACCTGCCGGCGGGAGGCCGCATCCGCCGCGCGGGACAAATCATTCGCGTGCCGGCGGCGCACGAGGTTCGCGAGATCGACTTCGGCGCGCGAACGTTCTGGACCATGGCCATTCCCTGGGGGGACGTCGCCAGCGCGTACTATTCGACCGGCATCGGCCATATCACCGTCTTCACGGCCGTGCCGAAGAAGCAAATCGACGCCATTCGCCGCTTCCGCTGGCTCGCGCCGCTGTTGAAGCTGCCGGGCGTGATCCCACTGGGCAAGAAGCTGATCGAGCGCCGGGTGCATGGCCCCAGCGACGCCGAGCTCGCCAAGTCGCGGGTCTACTTTTGGGGCCGCGTCTACGACGAAGCAGGAAACGAAAAGCAAGCCCTGATGACCACGCCCAGCGGCTATCAACTCACGGCCGAAACGGCGCTGGAGAGCGCGCTGCGTGCCGCCCGCGGCGAGGCGCCGCCGGGCTTTCAGACGGCTTCGATGGCGTTTGGGCGGGATTATATTGATCAGTTTGATGTGGAGTTCCGCTTCGCATAGCCTTTCAGAAAGTACCGATTTGCGAGTGGGCACCGCCCACTGCGGCTTGCGAGCAGCGACGGTAGTATGGATACTAGACCTTCGCTCTATTCCTCTGAGCCCCGTATAAGTCTCTTGCCGTGCTTGATTTTCGCGAAATCGATCCAAGCGAGTTGCGGCTTCCGCCTTCGCGCGAGCAAGGAGCCGATCCCACAAAGCTCGCAAAGCAGATTTCGTTGTATGGGCGGTCAATCATCGGTATGCCGACGCCGTGGGTTTACGAAGGGACAGACGGCGTTCTGATTCTGTATAATGGAGTAACAAGAGCTACTCGTATCGCGATGCTCAACCCAGGCCTCACCATTACGGTTGAAGTGATCGGAAGATTGTCCAAAGCATTCGCGAACTATCCGACAATTGGAGATACATTGCCATGACCGAGTCCCAACGCGAAGCCATTGCCACCCTGAGTGAAATTTGCACCCTGTCGCCCGAAGTCCGTCTCGGGCAACTGATGACGCACCTCGATCTGCTTGCCGAATCGCACCTAAAAAAAAGGCTAGGCGACATCGAGGACGACGAATTAACCGCAATCCTCTATCGGCATCGAGCGGAGTTGAAGGCGCGACGGCAGGGATTGCCGGGTATTGAAAACTCGGCGACGACTTCCGTTTCTGGCAGTTCGACTGAGCCAAGTTCACACAGTTGAAGCGTCGAGTGTCGCAAGAATCTTCGGCGCGAGTCTGTTGAGCAAATCCTGCCGGCGACGAGTAACAGCTTCAATCTCTTCCGCTGTGCGCAAGTCGTTGAATCGGATCACCATGAAACGGTGGTCGGTTCCCTCCATGCTTCTCAGCCAATCTGAGAACTTTCTTTGGAACCACGTTGGAAGGGATTCGCAAAGCTCCAGTGCTTCCGCATCATTTGAAGCCTCGGTCAGCAAATCGACGAAGGCGATC
>JBGTJT010000521.1:0-8532 GCA_041744995.1 Pirellulales bacterium
AAGAGGCCGCTACCGGCGTCGCGCCACGACTGATTGCGGCCAGCGACTCGCGCGGACCGGCACGGATCGCCCAGCTCGATCCGCTCAATGACGATCCGTTTGACGATCCGTTTGGCGACAACGGTCTCAACGGCGGCGCCCAGCCCCGGCCGATTGAAGAATTGGAATCGGATCTGCCGCAGCGCGAACCGCTGCTGCCGCTCGACGAAGAGCCGGCGCCGCTGAACCCGAGCGTGCCTCCGCTGGACTTGTTCGATGATCCCACCGACAGCGATCCCGGCAACAATAATATTGGCAACAACGATCCGCGAGTGGAACCGGCGCCCAACACGGTTCAGCCGCAGCCGACGCGTCCGCCACTCGAACCGCGACCGCTACCGTCCAATGGAAACGACCGCGACCGCCAGCGGCACGAGGAAGAATGCGCCAAGGCCACCCACGACTTGCTGCAGAAGAAGTTGGCCGATATCGATCTGTCGATTTACTCCGGCGGCGTCGAAGGACGCGACTATCCGCAAGCCTGTGAACTGGACGAAGGGGAGTTCCTGGGCCGGCATTGGTGCGGCACGCAGTTCACCTGGACCGCCAGCGGTCTGTGCCACAAGCCGTTGTACTTCGAGCAGGTCAACGTGGAGCGTTACGGCCACTCGCTCGGCCCCATCGGCCAGCCGGTCGCCTCGGCGGCGCACTTCTTCCTGAGCGTGCCGATCATTCCGTACAAGATGGGCGTGCATCCGCCGAACGAATGTATCTACGCCTTGGGCTACTACCGCCCCGGCGACTGCGCCCCATACTTCATCCCGCCGATCCCGATCAGCGCCCGCGGCGCACTGTTCCAAGCCGGCGCGGTGGTGGGCGTGGTGGCCGCGCTGCCATAAGGCATGCGTAGCATGGCCCCCTGGGCCGGGCGTCAAGGTAGTCAAACTTTCAAACCGGCCGGAGATTTCTCTCCGGCCGGTCTTTTAGTTCATTTCACCGACTTGATATATGAGGAGAACGGGGGCTAACATTTTCGCCACGGGATAAACGATTTCGCGTATACTTAGAAAGTAGTCGGATGGCCAAGCGATCAGCAAACGACCTCCCCGCCCAGGGAGCACCTGGAACGACGGTTGAAAAGAAAGACGCCAACGGCAACGTGATTCAAAAGCGAACCTATGGCCAAGACGGCAACGCTGAGAAGAACATCGACTTTGGCCACGATCACACTGGCGTCGGCGATCCCCACTGCCATGATTGGGATTGGAGCAAGTCACCTCCGCGTCAGGCGCCGCGGGGCTTGAAACCAGGAGAGCGGTGATGCTTCAAAAGGACGAGTATTGCGCAGGCTGGATGGACAGTTCGATCCATGATTTCCTGGCAAATATAGATCCAGCGCCGGCAAGCATGAAATTCGCACTACTGACTTGTCTGGACAGTTCAACGGACGTGGCTTCGATGCTGCGCAGCAGCGAGGCCTTACAGCCGCTGGAGTCACAAGCAAAGAAGGTGGGCGAGTCTGTGCTTGTTTCCACACGACGGCTGCTTTCTGCACAACGTAAACAGCGAATCTTCTTCGGATTCGATGAGATTTGGTTCCTCCCCACTGAGAGCGTCACAGGGAAGCCAACGACGATTTCTCTCGTCGGTCCCGAAAAGTTGCACACCAAGCCACCAGACAAGGCCATTCGCTGGATGGATGACAACGGCTGCTCGCTCGGATTGGGCGATGGAACGGGCCTCAATTTTGTAGCCAAGCTGCATGGTGTCGCAAGATATCTCGTGCATGAATGGACAAGTTCCGTCAACTACAACGCGACGGCCTAACTCCAACACGATCCGCGACATCGAGCAAGGCCGCGACGTCAAGCTCACCAGCTTGCAGGCGGTTGCCAAGGCGCTCGGTCTTTCGATCGAATTGGTTGAAATGGGCTAAAGGGTTATCGTGCCAACCATCGCCTTCAATTGCGAACAATCCCGCTTGGTCGACCGAATCGCCATCGAAGAATATGGCATGACCGGCCTGCAACTCATGGAGAACGCCGGCCGCAGCCTGTGCGATTTGCTGGAGCAGATCGGTATCGGCGGCACAACCGCCGTTTGCTGCGGCAAAGGGAACAACGGCGGCGACGGGTTCGTGCTGGCCCGGCACCTGGCCAACCGGGGTCATGCTGTACGGGTACTACTGTTCGCCCCGCCCGAGGAGTTGCAGGGAGACGCGGCGGTCAACTACAACATCCTGCGGCATTGCGACGTGACGATCAACGGGGTCGAGAAAATCAGCGACGAAGTCGACGATACATTGCAAGGCGCCGGTTGGGTGGTCGACGCGCTGTTGGGAACCGGCGCCAGCGGCGATCCTCGCCCGCCACTCGATGCGGCCATCCGGGCGATCAACCACAGCGGCAGCAAGGTGCTGGCGGTCGATATACCCAGCGGACTCGATTGCGAAACCGGCGCCCCGGGCGCGCCGTGCATCAAGGCGCTGCATACCGGGACGTTCGTGACGAGCAAGACGGGATTTCAGCAGTCGTCCGCCAAGGCGTATACCGGCCAGGTACACGTGCTGGATATTGGCGTGCCGCGCGGGGTGGTCGCGCGGATTGCGAGTTGAAGAGGCAATCGCTGGTCCAAGAAAAGCGACCTGACCACTGGTTCGCACGGCCCAGGGGACCATGCTACTGCGGCGGGACGCCGCAGGCACGGTTAGCCGTCTCCGCTGGACGCTGGCGGTTCGAACTCGAAATCCTTCCACTTCATCGGGCGGCGGAATGGCTCGATGCGGAGCATCACTTCGCCATTTTGGAACAGGCGGACCGTGCCGCTCGATTCGCTGACGGTGACCGCCAACGCGTTGGTCGCACGGCTGATCGCCGCCGCCGCCCAGTGCCTTGCGCCTAGCCCCTTGCTCATCGTCAGTCCTTGAGCCGAGGCGTCGATGTAGCGGCAGGCGCCCTCCACCGTGCCGTCGTGATGGATGACGAACGCTCCGTCCATCTGGGCGATTTCCTTGACCGACTCCCGCACCCGCGCGTCACTGAGACTGCGCTCTTTTCGCTTGTACCCCCGGACGGGATCGAATACCAGTGGATGGCTCGCTTCGAGAACGCGGCGCGTGTCTCCGACAACAAACAACGTGCCGACCGGCTTCCCCTCGCGTCCCTCACGGCCGATTTCCAGGGCCAAATCGACCACCAACTTGAGCGTATCGAGCGGCACCCGCGTTTCCAACTGGCGCAGGTCGCGGACGGTCAACCGTCCCAGGTGGTCGCCTAAATGGATGTTGCTGATCGAATCGATCGTGCCCGCCTCGAATCCGCTGTAGAGCGCGATCACACTGGCCCCGCTGGAAAGCAGGTCGTCGGCGACAGCTTCGAGGACGGCCTGGGTGAGACGCTCATAGACCGGCGCCTCGGGCATAGTGAGGACGACCTTGGCCAGAGGATGCGGTTTGCCGTCGCCCGCGGCGTTGTCGTCGAGGCCAACGAGGTGCTCGGCGGAGTCGGCGGCGACCAGCAATTTGCAAGGTGCGGTCGCCTCCAGCAATCCGCTCCAGTCCCAGGGAGCGTCGATCAACAGCAGAATCGCATCCGCTTCGGTTTGTTCGGCCAAATGAACGGCCGCCGCCAGCATGGTGCGAGCTTCCTGGTTGATCTTCTGGATCTTCATTGGCGAGTTCGTTGTGGGCGCGTTCGTTCACGCAGAAGTCGTGCATCGTATCCGTCGAACGCCCGCGTGCCTGCCGACGCCCCGCAGATCAAGAGTCTGCGAGGGCATCGTAAATCGTTTGCCAAGCGGCGGCAAGGTGGGGGCCGCGAATGTCGCCGATTTGGCACGAAATTATCAGGATAGAATCACGCCGGGGCGAATCAGCGCGGTGCAATCAGTTGCGGTCCGTCCAACTGTGCCTGCTCCACCACGGGTGCATCGCCGGACTGCCGGGGACCGGCTGGCGGGGGCGTCTCGTTTGCAGGATTGACGGTCGCCGATCCATCTTGCTTCTGCCGGGCCGATTCGCGACCCGCCGCGATGGCCGCGGCATAGGGGTTTTGCCGCGGTGGAGCGGTTCGCGATTGACTGCCGATGTTCGCAGCCGCGGCGGTCTCCGACTGATCCGCGTCGGCGGCCGGTTGCTGAGACTCGCTTTTTTCGTGCGGCTTGAACACGCGGTCGTCGTAGATCCGCAACGCGTTGAGCGCATGACCCAGCGGCCCGATCCGCCAGTCTCGCGACTGCTGGCTGCCCAACGAGTCGGCAATGAATGAGATGGCTCGCTGCATCCGTTGCGATTCCAGTTCTTCCGCCGGCAGTGAGAAGGCGAGCCATTCGGAGATATGTCCGCTGGTTTGCAGCTTGCGGTCGATGTCGCGGTTGTCTCCCCGACCGGCGAACCAGTTGGAACTGAAACTGCCGTCGCTGTTTTGCAGCCGCCACGCGTACTTTTGATAGTCGTTGATGAAAATCTTCGCCCGCTGGAAGTGACCGGTGACCGGCAGCCCCAGCGCCTCGCGGCGCTGGTAGGCGTAGGTCAAGCCGAACAGCCGATGCGTTCCTCCGCAAGCGGCACCGATGATCGGCTGTTTCAGCTCCTCCTCGACGAGTTTCTCAAGCGACCATTCGCGACCGCGACGGTCGGTCCAGACTACGTCGGGATCGAGATAGCGATTCAAGCCGATCAACTTGAACGTCAGTTCGGTGTTTGGCTCGCAGGTCGCTTGTTCGTAGCGAACCAGGTCCGCAATCGTGAAGTCGCGACCGCCGATCCGCATGGGGTAACTGTCCTTGACTCGGGCTTGAGCCAGTATCGCCAAGAGCTGCCCATCATGCCCTTGCAAGCCCGGACCATTGCGGGGCTGAAAACCGTCGCCCCGCGGAAGGAACATCCGCTCGCGAGCAGACTGCCCGTTCCAGCAAATCCAACCAATTGCATTGGTCTTGCGGCCGTACGGGCTGCCGACTCGAATCTCCGCATCGACCCCGTAAGCAACAATCGCATGCATGGTCTCCCAGTGGCCATGATCGCGGGTATTCAGCAGCTTTTGTTGATAAATCGCTCGAACGTGGCGAATCTTGTTGCGCAAAGTGACCTGCTCAGGCGTCAGCGGCGGACGAGCGGCAGAAGGCTTCGTTGCGTCGTTTTGGTCGGATTCGTCCTCCAGCGTCTCGGATGGATCTATTTCGGGCTGAATCGCTTGCTCGATGTTTTCCGAGGGATCGCTTTCGGCAACATCGTGGCTGGGAGGATCCTCTGGTGTTACTTCTTCCGCCCCCGCCGGCTCGTGAGGAGTTGCACCGGAAAGCGTGCGACCGATCGGATCGGCGCGTCCCTCAGAGTCGTCAAGGAATGGCTGCTCAGCACGGTTGCCCCCGGCGATGATGTCGCGAGGATGCAGCAAGCGGGGGTGCCCCTGTTGGGCGATCGGATTCGCAGGCTGCATCGGCGCAGAAGGCTGCACCCGAACTGGCGGCGCAATCGGCTCGCCGCCTGCCAGTCGAGATTCGACCGGCCACCATGATTGCGGCAGAAAGTCTCGCGCGGCCTGCTGACCGGGGATCCGCTGCTTGTCGGCTTGAGGATTCGCGTTGCGCTGCAATTGGACGCGATTGGATTTTGCGGGCGGAATGGCGCCGTCGACGGCCTTGCGATTGACAGCGCCTGATCGGCTCGGTTGCGGCGTCTGGGTCACGATCATCGACTCGGTCGACGAAGAAGCAGTCCGCCTCGGTGTGTCGTGAGTGACTGTCGATCCGCCTGGCCAGGCGGCAACGGCAACGGCGACCACCGGTAGTGCAAGCGACAAAAAGCTGAAACGGAGCAACATAGAATGCGAATCCTTGATAGCTATGACCGTGCGACTAGCGCCACGGCAGGAGTCGATCAACCAAAGAACCCTCGGCGACCGCATGATTGCGCCCACGTGGAGTGGGAGGCTCGCCTTTCACGTATTGCTGCCAGGCGACTACGTCGTTGCCCAACTCCTGGCCGGTGACGTCCTTCAGCCCTTCGACGGCACGGCGTTGCAGGGCGGGATCGGGGTCGTCCAAGGCGATCGCCAGCCCCGGCACGGCCTGCGGATTGTTCATCTTGCCCAGCGAACGGGTGGCGGCCAGACGAACGTCGATATCGCTCTCGCTGCCGACCACTTCGGTCAACACTCGCAGCGACTCCGGTCCTGGGCGGTCGCCCAAGGCTCGGCAGGCTTCGATCTTGACATCGCGATCCTGATCACGGGTCGCCACGGCCAGCGCGGCGTCGGCCGCGGGCGCACGCAAACGGTGCAACGCACGGACCATGTACAGCCGCAGAATGGGTGATTTCTCTTGGCCCAGTTCGTGGTAGAGCTGTTCCGAGACACGCTGCTGTTCGGCCTCGGCGAGCGAATCGGCCTCTTTGGCGAGCAACTTGAGCCGGTCGGCTTGCTGTTGCGAGGTCATGCCATACTGACTTTCGTCGTAGGGGTCGGCGTCACGACGAAACATCTCCGGCATTTGACAGCCGGCTTGCAACGCTAAGCCCAGCAGGATTGGTAACAGGTATTTCGGAACCACGGTTTTTCTCATGGATGGCGTCGTCCGGTTCGTTAGGCGTTTCGTACTCGAGTGTCCGGTTGCCGGGCGAGACTATAGCAAACAATGGGCCGCCATTCCAAGACGATTCAGGCCAAGAAACCGCGAATTGCAAGCGGAATTTAGGCAAGATCGCCGACGGTGACACGAATGAACGATGCAACCAACCGGCCCGCGGGCATTTTCGCCGCTTCCGGCGGCGTGCTAGCGGGGCCAGTTTTTGGTACCATCTTTATCAGATAGTATTTCGGAACAAGACTCGGTCCGACATTTCCAACAACGATGACGTCCTATCGCGACGAGCCTCGGCTTGTCTAACTTGCCCATTTAGCAAACGCGGAGCTTTCACCATGGCTGATCCACGCGAACACACCAAGGACCGCAATGTATTCGAGTCGATCTTGCGAAAGATCCCCGGCTTCAAGGGTTATCTTGAGAAGGAATATCGTCGCGACAGCGATGCGCTGCAACGCGAGTGGATCACGGATCGACTTCAACAAGCCAAACGGGCAATCGACGCCAAGTCGCGTGAACTGGTCGACGCGGCCGAGATCGACGCCTTACCTACGTTCGACCGACTGCGGGGCAAGGTCGATAAACTGATCGGCCGTGTGCAGAGCGCCGCACGGGGTTACAGCGGCATATTCGACTTGGTCCGCATCGACGAAGCCGTGCTCGACCGCGTTTACGAGTTCGACGCCAATCTGCTGGAGACCTGTGACGAATTCGCAGCCGAGTTGGAAAAAGTTGGCGAATCCGACTGGCCGCCAGCCGAAGCAGCTCGGGACTTAATCGGAAAAACGGACAAAATCGAGCAACTCCTGGACGACCGAGAAAAAATACTGAAGGGCTTGGACTAACAAGATTCTGGAAAGCCCGCTTTACGTAATCAATCGCGCTAATTTCGCCGCCACGAAAGGATCACAAGCCATGGGGCTACGTTTGGAAGTCATCGACTATTTTGATCAAGGCAACCGCTCGCTAGTGCATCGCATCCCGCAGGAAGGCTCGGCGGACATCAAGCTCGGCGCGCAGTTGATCGTGCAGGAGAACCAGGAGGCGGTCTTCTTTCGCGATGGAAAAGCGCTCGACAGCTTCGGCGCCGGCCGGTACACGTTGACCACGGCCAACTTGCCGCTGGTCAGTCGACTGCTGACGATTCCGTTCGAGAGATCGCCGTTTCAGGCGCAGGTCTACTTTTTCGGCAAGCAGGTCTTTCTCGATCAAAAGTGGGGCACCCGCCAGCCGATCACCTTCCGCGACTCCGACTTTGGCATCGTGCGATTGCGCAGCTTCGGCAAATTCTCGTTTCGTTGCGTCGACGCCCGACTGATGCTCGGCACGATCGTCGGCACGCAGGGCAAGTACACCACCGACGATGTTCAGTCGTTCCTGAAGGACTTGATCGTCGCCCGCATGGTCGATTTGCTCGGCACGCTGGGAACGAGCATTCTCGATCTGCCGGCCAAGTACGATGAAATTGCAGCCGGCACCCGCGCCAAGGTGGCCGACGACTTTGCCAAGTACGGACTGGAGCTGGTCGACTTCTTCATCAACGCCATCACGCCGCCGGAAGAGGTGCAAAAGGCGATCGACGCCCGCAGTGCGATGGGAGCGGTCGGCGATCTGAACGCCTTTCTCAAGTTTCAAACCGCTCAAAGCATGGCCAAGATGGCCGAGCGGGGCGGCGGCGATGCCTCAGGCGCGATGGGCATGGGCATGGGGGCCGGCTTCGGCATGATGATGCCCGGCATGATCAATCAGGCGATGTACGGCCAGCCGCACGGCCAACCGCCGCACAGTCCGCAACCAAGCGGTCCGCAACCAGGTGGTCCGCAAGCACCGCCCGCGCAGCAACCGGCAGCGCAACAAACCGGTCCCGCAGTAGCCGGACTGGCCGCCTCAATGGCCTCGACCGGCGGAGGCGCCGGCTTCGACGACTTGGCGCCGATCGTGACCGACCCCAAGCAACTCGTCCGCGCGGTG
>JBGTJT010000522.1:0-6029 GCA_041744995.1 Pirellulales bacterium
GCCATGCTCGCCCGCATGATCGTGGACATGGTCGTCGAAGTCTTCGTCGGCGGGCGCCGCCAGGACGGTGTCCGGCGCCCCCGGCTCATCCTGAGCCGACGCCGTCGGCGCCAGCCAGCACGCAATGACTGCAATCAGGCAGCCTAGCGAGCAGCCGAACCGACCGAATATCGAATGCCGCATCAACACGATGACAACCTCGCGCAAAAAGGTGCAAAACTGCCAGCCCGCGCACGTTGCGGGCGGACACTCAATCACAGCAGCAATTACTGCTGCATGCAGATAAACAACGCGAAGAAGGTAAAGCCTTCAATCAGGGCCGCGGCGATAATCATCGCGGTCTGGATGCTGCCGGCCACCTCCGGTTGCCGGGCCATGCCTTCCAAGGCGCTGCTGGCGAGCTTGGAAATACCGAATGCAGCGCCGATCGTCACCAATCCGACACCAATCGTGGTACCGTTGAGAATATGGACACCGCCACCGTCGGCCTGGGCGAAGGCAGTCGCCGTGCAGGCGAAAAAGAAGAACAGGATCCAAGAGGAAACTTTGGCGAACTTAACCACGGAATTCATCTCCTTGTGCGAAAAAATCAAAAAAGCAACTGTGTTAGTAAAAGCTGTGTCAGTAAAACACTCACAATACGGTTCGTAAACAGACGGCGCTGCTAATGGTGATGCACCGCCGCTCCGATAAACAGCGCGGACAGAAAGGCAAAAATATAAGCTTGCAGGAACGCCACGAATAGCTCCAGCAGATTAAATAATGTGGAACCGATTACGGCAATCGGCGCCGTCACCCAGAATTCGGTGGTTCCGCCGTAGGTGGCGGCGGCAACCGCTAAGCCCATGATGCTCAATAGCACCAGGTGCCCGGCGACCATGTTGGCCAACAGACGAATGGCCAACACCGAATGTTTGATTAACATGCCGACGACCTCGATCAGCCACAGCATGGGAACCAGCGGTATGGCTATCACCAGCGGCAGGTCCATCGACGGCACCTGATTCTTCCAGAAACCGACGATGCCGAATTTTTTGGAGCCGCCGATGACGACCACCCCAAACGTCGACAAGGCGAGCGCGGTGGTGACCGAAAACGTGCCGGTCGGCGCGCCCAACCACGGCAACAAGCCGAACAGGTTGCAGCTCAGAACGAAGAAAAAGATTGTCCAGATATAAGGAACGAACTTGTCCGCCTCCTTTCCGCCAATCGCCGGCCGCGCCACTTGATCGCGGAGGAACACCAGAAACGTCTCCATCAAGTTCATGAACGTCCCCCGCGGTTGGGCGCCGTCCTTGATTCGACTGGCCAACCGCGTGAACACCAACAGCAGCAAGCCGGCGATGATCAACTCGATCACCATGAACTTGGAGATCGCAAATCCGCTTTGCGCCTCGTACAAGTTGTTCAACTCGGCAAACGGCTGGGGGATCAAAACTTTGCCGGAAAGATGCTTGTTGTACGCCTCGATCTTGTCGCGCGACCAATCCGGGTTGTTTTCGGTGTAGCTTCGGATCGAGATGTCGCGACTTTCAATCGCCTCGTGCAACTTTTGCTTGAAGGCAGCCGCCTCTTCGGGTGTGTTGCCTTGCAGTTGATCGTACCAAGTGCCGGCGGCGACCTCTTCGCCTTGCACAGCGGGGGGGACCGTGTCGTACTTCTCTTCCAGAAACACATCGAACGGCTTGCCGAAATTGGCATGATCCTCGTGCTGCCAATGCTCGTATTCGGCCGCCAGCACGTCCCAATCCAACACCAATCCGCTGTCGCCGCTCGCCTCGACCAACGCCTCGTGAATCTGCTTGGCTTCCCACTTGCGGAAGTGCGGATCGTTCCGCACCCAATGACTGGGGAAGTCGCCGATCGACTCGCGGTTCGAGGGCCACAGCGCTTTGGGCACCTCGAAATAATACGAATCTTTGATATGTAATAGCGGATCAGCCATGGGCCTGCATCACGGTTAGCTTGTCTGCCTGGCGGTCGGGGATTCGCCGGCCGCCGAAGCGCCGGCGCGAGCGCCGCGTTTCAGTTGGCCGACTCTCAAGAGAGTCTCGACTCCCAGTCCCACCAGATAAAACAGTACGATCTGTCCGAACAGCCCAACGGCGGCCAAGCGGTGTTCGGTTTGCGTCATATAAATGCCAAACAGCATCGGCCCGCCGGCACGGATTCCCATACCCAACAATAAGGCGGCAAGTGCCCGGGCCGGGTCGCGCAATAGGTAGGCAATCAGCAACGACGCCGCCACGCTGCCATAACAGACGGCGGCGGCAACGGCCACGGAAAGCAGTCCCAGCGACCCATGGCCCGACCAGGCCATCAGACCGATCGGGACGGCTGCAACCGCCATCGCCAAAGCAATCGCTGCCGCGTCGCGCAGCAAATGAGCGATGTCCATCGATTCGGAAGTTGCAGTACTGGCGGGGTTCACGCTGAAAGCAAATCGTACGGTTGGGGGAGGCTAACGCTTTTTGATTACTTTGGTAAGTACAAGCAGGTAGTAGATGCCGGCGACAAGTCCAAACACAAATCCCAATAAAACAAGGAAACTCGTTCCCAGCTTCTCATCTAACCAGTTGCCCAGCAGACCAGGGCCTACCATTAAAATGACAACTGTGAGAACCCGCGACACCCACTCAGCGGCACGGCCGATAGGATGCACTTGGTATTCGCCATCACTCGGCTCATCGGACTGACTGTTGGACACTTTGATCCTGTCCACGCCCAGGTTCGCCTGTCGTGGCAATCGAACACGCAACCACTTGCAAATTAAAGGCTTGCATCACGCTTCCTGGATCTGACAAGTTGTCTGGGCCAGTCGTCGAAGCAATTAGATTGCCCAATCTATCCGACCCTATATCGAGGGTCAATCCACCGGCGGATGAATTCGTGTAATTTTTCACAAAGTCTCCCGGATGGGCGCAACTCATTGCACAAGCGGGGCTTTGGCTGATCGGTTCTATCGTGGGCGAAGTCTGGTTGGCCACACCAAGCCACGGGTTTGAAATCGCCACCACAAATAAACCACTTTCAATGCCTTAACTCTAACAGAATTAAACGTTTGCGTCATGTGGACCCACGATGTCGGCGGCTCTCCAGAGGGGTTCGCATTTGCGGTACTGGCCGGGGCTTGTTAGAATGGCCTTTATCGGTGAACTTTTTAGTAACGGCCTTCGGCACGTCTTGCGTCGGGTGGGCCGAGTTTGCAAACAAGTTCCTGAAGAACAAAGGTCTCCTTCCTGGGAGACCGTCGCGTGTCCGCCACGCGGCTGGCGAAATGCGGTCTCCGCCACGGATTTTGGCTTGGACGTCTTCGCTTTTTCGGTTTTCCCGTCACGGACGACGTCTCACTCGAGATCCCACTGTCCGCCAATCATCGGGCTAGTTCCGAAAAGACATCTACTGAGTTCCACACCAGCTTGAGCCATTTATATGCACCCGGCACGCAACATTAGAGCGGCGTGCGGATCGCATCCATCCGGAGGACAACCCTTGACTACCGCAGCATCTTTGAAGGAATGTACCTGTAAGGATCTCGCCGAAATGGCAAAAAAGGAGGGGGTTAGCGGCTGGCATTCGATGCGCAAAGACCAATTGGTCACCGCCTTGTTAAAAGTCGCCCGGAAGTCCGGACCCAGTTCCAAAAGCTCCAGCACCGGCGTGGGCGCTCGTTCGCGCTCGGCGACCACCGCCTCGCGGCGCACGTCGAAGACGGCCCAGACGCGGCGTAAAGCCACCAGCCGTCGCAACGGCGCCAAGCAAGAAGCTCCCGCGGCGCCCCGCAGTTCCGCCGTGATGCGGCGGATCAAGAAACTGCAGCAGAGCCGCGACAAGGAGAAAAACCTGGCGTATCGCGACGGTCGCTCCAAACAGCCAGAGCCAAAGAAGGACCGCCTGATTGTGATGGTCCGTGATCCGTATTGGCTGCACGTCCATTGGGAACTTCAACGTCAATCGGTCGAACGGGCCGCCGCGGCGCTGGGGCAGCATTGGCACGCCGCAACGCCAATCGTGCGACTTCTCTCGGTCACCGCCGACGGCACCACCAACGCCACCGAGCGAGTGATCCGCGACATCGAGATCCACGGCGGCGTCAATAATTGGTATATCGACGTCGACGATCCACCGGGGACGTACCGGCTGGAAATCGGCTACCTGGCCGAGAGCGGGCAGTTCTTTTCCATGGCCCGCAGCAATGTGGTGACCACGCCCAAGCCGGGTTCCAAGGACGCGATCGACGAGAACTGGTCGGACGTCGCCCGCAACTACGATCGTGTTTACGCCATGAGTGGCGGGTACGACGGCGAGCGGACTGCCCAGGAGTTGCAGGAACTGTTCGAGGAACGACTCCGCCGCCCGATGGGCTCGCCGCTGGTCACCAAATACGGGATCTCGCCCGAGGCGATTCTGAACAACAAGTCGGAGTTCGTTTTCGACGTCGAGGCCGAGATGATCATCTACGGCGTCACCAATCCCAACGCCCGGGTGACGCTCCGTGGCGAACCGGTCGAATTGCGTGCAGACGGATCGTTCACGGTTCGCATGAGCATGCCGGATCGACGGCAGGTGATCCCCGTGGTGGCCAGCACGGCCGACGGCGTGGAGCAGCGAACCACCGTGATCGCGATTGAACGCAATACCAAGGTGATGGAAACGCTGATTCGCGAGCCGGAAGATTCGCTGTCGAGTTGAGCGCGAAATAAAGCATACCGCCCGCGCCGCCTAGCCCGGATGGATCCGTTGGCCAACGACGCTGGCAACGTTGGGGGAGCTGCCAGCTTCCCCGGCGCCCTGGGTTGCTCCGGCGCCGCCGAAGCTGGCAGCATCGGCAACGTGTCGCCGTCCTTTCTCTCCGCCCGTTTTCCCTATCGCGGCCGTCGTATAAACTTCTACTAACGAAGCAACTACGCCACCGGTCCCCCCAAGGCAGTTCCCTTGTCTAAAGATATCAGCCACATCATTCGCGATTGGGATTTCGAACCAGATAAGATGTCGGTACGTCTGGTGGCCGGAGACGACGACCGCGAGCTGATTCAAGTTCGCCTGGAACTTGGCGTCTTGCAATTGGAGATCGAAGGCCGGCCCGACGGCCGGAAGATCGACGGGGAACAGAGTTGGCTCGACTTTTTCGAGCACACCCAACAGATGCACGACGCCGCCAATCCGGACGGCACGCCGTTCATGCTGGAACCGGAAGATTGCGAACGTCTGCTCCGCGAGGGCATACAATATTACCATCGGTACACGAGCTTCTGGCATCTCAAGCGGTACGAGTTGTGTGCCCGCGACACGAATCGCAACCTGCGGTTGTTTCGGTTCGTCAAGGCACATGCCCGCCGCGATCGTGACAAACTGCAATTCGATCAATGGCGGCCCTACGTGATCATGATGCACACCAAGGCGGTCGCCACGCCCCTGTTGCAGTTGCAGGACGTCGCTGCGGCGGTCGGCGCCATTGATGCGGGTATCACCGCGATTGGGCAGTTTCTCAGCGAATACCAGCAGGAGCATCGAGCGGGGGACTGCGTGGAATTGGTTCAATTGGAGCGTTGGCGCAAAGAACTCACCGACGACCAACAAGGCGCGCCGCCGCACGCGGAGGCATCCGAGCAAACGCCACTGGAGCGACTTCAAGAGGCTTTGCGGCTGGCAGTGGCCGAGGAACGCTTCGAAGACGCCGCTCGACTGCGCGACGACCTGCACGAACTAACCGAGCAGCAGAGCAAACCGCGGGAGGACCGCGAAGAAGAGAATCGTTAGCCAGTTGATTAAAGTACGACGGCCCGCCGCGGTCGTCACCAGTACGACGGCCCTCCGAGGCCGTCGCGAACCTGGTACGGCCATCGCACAGTTAGCGAGATCCCGGCGGGCAAGCAAAGGCGCAGCGGACCAGGAAACAACATGTCAAACGTCCATCTACAAGCCGAGCGGCTCGTGCGGCATGTCGCCGACTATGACGGCTGCCTGGTGGCGTTCTCGGGCGGCGTCGACAGCAGCGTGGTCGCGCAGGCGGCGCGGCTGGCGTGGGG
>JBGTJT010000523.1:0-6582 GCA_041744995.1 Pirellulales bacterium
GCGGCGGCTCGCGGCCGGAGTTCAACCAGCGTCCGGAGTTCAATCGTCCCGGCACCGGCGGCGGGCGGCCGGAATTTGCCGGGCCGGGCGGAAGCGGCGCACGGCCCGATTTTTCCCGTCCTTCGTCGGGCGACCTGAGCGACTTCTTAAACCTTCCGGGCGAGCGACCGGCCGCCCGACCCACACCCCTGCCAGGCGGCGGCGATCGGCCCGGCATTGGTGATCGACCCATCGCTGGTGATCGGCCAGGCATTGGTGATCGGCCGGAGATTGGCGACCGTCCGGGTATTGGTGATCGGCCCATCGCTGGCGACCGGCCAGCTATTGGTGACCGCCCTGAAATCGGCGACCGGCCTGGTGCGGGCGACCGCCCCTGGGACCGGCCCGGCGATCGACCCGGCGCCGGGGAGGGATTTCCGAATCGGCCCGATTTTGGCGACCATGTCCGCGACGATTGGCACGACCGCTGGCACAATCACCCCAATCGCCCACCGTTCAATCAACCGGGCTGGTGGGATCGGCCTGGCTATGATCGGCCGTATTGGAATCATCAGCGGTGGTGGAGCAATCGCTATCCGGCCGGCTGGTATTGGCGGCCGGCAACCTGGACCAGCTTTGGCACCTGGTTCGCATGGAACTGGAACAAACCGGTCTACTACGATTACGGCACGACGGTCTATTACCAGGACGACAACGTCTATTACGGCGACAACCAAGTCGCCTCGGCCGAGGACTACTACGCCCAGGCCGAGAAGATCGCCGACGCCGCGCCGGCGGACGCGAACGACGAACAGACCGAATGGATGCCGCTGGGGGTGTTCGCGATGAACGACGGCGAGTCGACCTCGTCCGACTTGATGCTGCAGTTGGCCGTTAGCAAGCAGGGAGCGATTGCGGGCACCTACTACAACGCCATCACGCAGTCGACGCGGCCGGTCGAAGGAACGGTCGACAAGTCGACGCAACGGGCCGCCTGGCACTTTTCCGACGGCAACAATCCAGAGATCGTCATGGAGACCGGCATCTACAACCTCACCAAGGAACAAGCACCGCTGCTGGTCCACTTCGGTGCGGAAAAGACCCAAAACTGGCTGCTAGTGCGGCTGGAGCAGCCGGAACAAGCAGCAGCCAACGACGCACCCCAGTCGCCCTAACCGCTCGGTTCCACGTGGCGGCGGCGTCTCGCCGCCGCTGACATACGCCTTGGCAACGTCACTGTGGCAGGCTGCGAACGGCATCACGGCGTGCGTGGCAAGTTGGGGCAGATCAAGGCACCTCCGCCGGGGGCGGAACGTCCGCATCATTTCACGGGCAACACCAGATCTACCACCACCGGAAAATGATCCGACGTCTCCAGCCCATGCACGTGGCTGATGAACGCCCGGCGGACGTGCGGCTGTAGGGCGTTGGGCAGCAGGATGTGGTCGATCATGGTCTTTACGTCCCCCGGGTCGTCCGCGCCGTTTTCGTTGCGGTCCCAGTGTGACGTGTAACGGTCCGCCTGCCGCGGGATGAACCGCGCCGCGTTGAACAGCTCGGCGCGGGGAGCGGCGGGGTCGTAGTCCTTGATCAGCGCAAGCACCTTGGTCTTGGTCTCGCGCGACTCATCGCGGTCGGGCACGTCGGCGTCGTAGTCGTTCAGGTCGCCCAGCACGATTGGCTCGTAACCGCGAGCGATGATCTCCTGCCGGATGATCTTTTGCACGATCCGCGCCTCAGCGGTCCGCTTGCCGTTGGAATAGGCGTCGTCGGGGTTGCTCTTCAGGTGCAGGCCCAGCACAGCCAGTTTGTGGCCTCCGACGGTGAAGTAGCAAAGCAGATTGCGGTCGAGCGTTGTCTCGCGAGTGCGGGTCTGGCCGTCTTCCTCGAAGGTAAACTCCTCGCGCCACTCGTCGTCCGCCGCCTTGCTGAACACCGCCCGGGCAAGTTGCCCGTCGATTTTTTCCGCTCGGTACTTGCTGATCACAGCCACGTCCATACCCGTGAAGCCATCGTTGCTCTCCGCGTGATAGCCCCGATAGTCGGTCATGCCCTTGGCGTGCAGGATGTCGACCAGGGTTTTGACGCCGGCGTCGCTGTTGAGTTCCTGCAGCACCAGTAGATCGGGATCGAGCGTCTCGATCACGGCGGCGATTCTCTCGAACTGGGCCTCGCGAGCGGTACTCCAGCGATACTTTTCGTAACGAGCTCGCTCGCCGGGCGCCACCAGATGCTCACCGTTGTAGGTGACAATTCGTAGCGGCAGACCTTCTTCAGCCGACAGGCGGGCCGGCAAGCAGGTGACGGCGACCATGATGGCAATCAGAATCGATAAAGTAGTTCGTCCCATGATGTAGCTCCCGCGGCAAGACTGCCGTTCTCTAGAAGGTTTCCAGTTTGAAGTTTAGCGCCCGTCAGCGGTCTCGTTCACTCCCTGATAACGTCGCCTGCCGCGGCGGTAAATCGGGAGACGAACACCTCGGGGTCCATCGACTCGGAATGGAAATGGACCGACCCGTCGGCATACAGGAAGTTGCAGCCGCCGGTATGAAAGCTGTAAATCTCGTCCCAGTTGCGGCAATTGAAGAACGAGTTGCCTTTGCAGGTGTAGTCGATCACAAAGTACAGCCCCTCGCTGGCCCACTTGTAGCCGCTGGTGATGCTGCTCGATTGGGGCCGCCCCTCAATGAAGTACTGCGGCCGACCGCCGTCCTCGAACAACAGGAACGTTTGTGACAGGCCGTCGCGGACTCCCGCCGGTCCCCGCTGTTGTATGCCGGCCGAGGTGCCTCGCAGCCGTAGAATGCCGTCCCAGCCGGACGAATTGTTGGCGCCGCGGCTTTCCACCAGTCCGCCGGAGACGAGCGAGCCGTAGGCGCGGCTGTCGATGCGCGTGGCCGGCGCATAGTCGCTGACATAATTGTCCTCGCGTCCGCCCGGTGCGGAGGGGCAGATCAGCGTGGCAACATTCACCTCCGTGAACGGGCGGTTGTCGGCGTGCGCCCAGTCCTTGCTCAAGTCGATGTTGCGGGCGATCGCGTCCTGCTCGATAAACGGCAGCAAGTGGCTAATCATGCTGTGATTGGGATTGAAACTGGCCGCCGGGGGGAATATCTCATGCACGTTGACATGCATCAGCGTCGCCAGGCCAAGCTGCCGCAAATTGTTGCTGCATTGCGTACGGCGAGCCGCTTCGCGGGCGGCTTGCACCGCCGGCAGCAGCAACGCGATCAAGATGCCGATGATGGCGATCACCACCAATAGCTCCACGAGGGTAAAACCGTGTAGGGGCCGATAGCCTTTTGTGCGCCGAAGAAAACCAAGCTGCGATGCTGGTCGCTGCGCTCGGTCGATCAGGGACGCTGGTTTCAAGTTTGCAAATCGCATCGGCGGACAATCCCTATGGGTTAATGCACGGTCAACAGCGGCAGTTCGTGTTGATCGGCGGTGATGATGATCGACAGCGGCGTCGACTGCGGGTCGGCGTAGCGAGCTTCGAGTCGATCCGGCCCGCTGCCGAGTTCTTCCTCGGGTATCTCGGCCGGCGGCCAACCGGCAAACTCGGCCGGCGGGGCGCCCCACTCCACGGTCACTTTGTATTCTCCCGGCGGCGCGCCGTCCTCGACGCCGTAAGTGGACAGCCGATAGCGACCGGCCGCGTCGGTCCGCGCGTGCGGTCGCAACGTGCCGAGGGGATGCTCGCCGGCCGGATGGAACACCACCCGGGCGTGATCGACCGGCTGATCGCCGCATTCGATGCGGCCTTCCACCGGATAGGTGACGAGTCGATCGGAGCAACCGATTGCAGCCAAGAACGGCAGCAGCATCCAAAGGCTGACCCGGCGGGCATGTTTTGCATACATGGTCTGAACGATTCCTCAGGTCCGTCGGCCGACAGCCATGAACGTATCGCGCCGTTGTGAAGAAACCGTGTCGCGCGGATGAGCAATGCAACAAATTCGCCCGCGGCAAACGGCCGCGTTCCTTTCCAACATGTTGTTCAAATCGCAACAGGAGCTTCATCCGTTGTTCACGTTCCACCACTACCGTGATCGGTGCTTGAGCAATAACCAACGACGGTCGGAACAAGAAAAAGCGAGAACAATCATGCAGTTAATTCGATGCATCGCGGTGTGGGGGATTATCACAGTGTGCGCCGCCTGGTCTACCAGCGGACGCAGTGAAACGATCGATGTCAACGTGTGGATCAACGAGTTCCATTACGACAACGAAGGGGGCGATGTCGGCGAATTTGTTGAGGTGGTCGCCCGCAACGGTGCGGTACTGGGCGACTTCACGCTCTCGCTGTACAACGGCTCCGGCGGCGGAATCTATGGCACGCCGACCACGCTCGATCTGTTCTCGCCCGGTGCGACCGTGGGAGACTTTACCTTTTACTCGTTCAATTTGCCGGTCAACGGCATGCAGAACGGTTCGCCGGACGGTCTGGCGCTGACGCATAGCACGGCCGGCGTGTTGCAGTTTCTCAGTTACGAAGGAGTGTTTGGTGCGACCAACGGGCTGGCCTCCGGCAGCAACTCGACCGATGTCGGAGTAGAGGAAACCGGCTCCACGCCCATCGGCCATTCGCTCCAGTTGACCGGCAGCGGCAACAGCTACGGCGACTTCACCTGGGTGGCGCCGAATACGAACACCAACGGCGGACTCAACTTGGGCCAAACGTTTACGGCAGTCGATTTGAGCGAAAATCCGGGCGCCGCGCCTCCCCCGCCGCCGGCGACGCCCACAACGTCGCTGGTGATTAACGAGTTTCTGGCCGATCCCGACGCGACTGCCGGCGACGCCAATGGCAGCGGCGTCGTCGATACGTCGGCCGACGAGTTTGTCGAGATTATCAACACCGGCGCGTCGGCGGCCGACTTGAGCAACTTCACATTGTCCGACGCGGTCGGCGTGCGGCATGTCTTTCCGGAAGGCACCGTTGTGCCCGCCGGCGGCTCGATTTTGGTGTTCGGCAGTGATGAGAACGGCGACTACACGCATTGGTTTGCGCCCGCCTTCGGCGGCGCCATCGCGCAGCAAGCCAGCACCGGTCTGTTGGGACTGAACAACGCCGGCGATACGATCACACTCACCGAGGTGAACACCTCCGTGGCGGCCGCGGTGACGTATCCCGACGCCAACGTGGCGGCCGGCGGCAACGACCAGTCGGTCACCCGCGACCCTGATATAAGCGGCGGCACGCTGGTACAGCACTCGACCGCGGTAGGGGCCGGCGGCGCTCTATTCTCGCCTGGGACGCGCGTGGATGGCGTGTCGTTCACCACGGGCGATTTCGACCACGTGCTGCCGGTCGCGGCGGGCGGTACGACGACGATCGACTTCGCCGGCTACAACGGCGGCGGATTGGCCAAGAACCCTGCCGCCGGTCAACTCGATTCCGACGTGTTTCGCTTCGACGGCTTCAGCGATGCGACCGCCGCATTCTTCGGCATGACCGCCACCAGCGGCGATCTGGCTCGCGGCGCATCCAGCGGCGGTGCGACGACCGGCGGGGTGTACGCCTTCGAGGTGGCGCCCGGCGATACGGCGCTGGGCGTGCAACCGACCGGCAGCGACTTCAACGCCGGTGCGCTGTCGATTCGACTGCTGAACACGTCCGCTGGAATCGTCGACAACCTGTCGCTCGACTACGAACTATGGGTGTACAACGACGCCGATCGATCGAGCAGCGTCGACCTGGAGTACTCGGGCGACGGCCTGACCTTTTTTAGCGGTCCCTCATTGCTGACTCCCGAAGCAGCCGACGGCTCGCCGTCCTGGGTCGCCACCCCCTTCAGCCTGGAGCTGCCTGGGATCGAGATTGTCCCCGGAGGATTCCTGTTCCTGCGATTCCTCAGCGAGGACGTTTCCGGCAGCGGTTCGCGCGACGAAGTGGCGCTGAACAACCTGGTGGTATCGTGGCAATTGCAAACGACCATCGTGCCGGAGCCGCTGACCTGGACGTTGGCTCTTTCTGCTGCGGCAGCGGCAGCGCTACTGCTGCGGCGGCCGGCGGTTTAATGTGGCGGCGGCGTCTCGCCGCCGCGGAGCGTGAACGCGCATGATGCAGGCTGCTCCGAGGGCGTGCAAACGCCGCCGCCGCGTGGTATGGTGGCGTGGAACACTCGCAATGCACCTTGCCGCCCCCGTGGGAGCCTGCCATGAAGTTCCTTGTTGCGCCGATGATCTGGCTGGTCTTCTGCCTGGCGCCGGCCGGCGGCAGCGCCGAGGATCGCGTCGATGCGTTTCAACTGGCCGACGGACAAACGGTCGTCGTGCTGGGCGACAGCATCACCGCGGGCGGGCATTACGTCGATTGCCTCGATATCTTCCTCACCACACGACTACCCGAGTGGCGGATCACCATCATCAATCGCGGACTCTCCAGCGAGACAGTGGCCGGCACGTCGGAAGCGGGGCATTCGGGCGGGCCGCGGCCCGATCTTCATACGCGGTTCACACGAACCGTGCCGCCGCTTGAGCCGGATGTGGTCATCGCCTGCTACGGAATGAACGACGGCATCTATCGTTCCTTGGACGAGGAGATCTTCGCCAAGTATCGCGCCGGCGTCGAGCGACTGATCGACCGGGTGCGCGACG
>JBGTJT010000524.1:0-5475 GCA_041744995.1 Pirellulales bacterium
CGTTGTGCCGACACCTGCATGCCGCTATCCCGCAAGGCAGGCCGACGTCGCTGATGTTCACCACTGCCGACAACCGAGGCATGGCCGCTGAGTTGGCCGTGGCGTTGCCGTTGCTGGCGCAGCGAATGCAGCAACGGTTGCTGGTGATCGATGCGACCGGCGGCGGCCCTGGCAGCTTGACTGCCGCCTGGCAGGTCAAGTGCCAGGGTGGCCTGACCGACGTGTTGGTTTGGAACAAGCGGTGGGGGAGTCATCTCCGTAGTCCGGCCAAGTCCATCACGCTGCTGCCGGCGGCCTCTTACGGCCTGCCGCGAAGAATCCCGGCCGATTCGCTCCGTCGGCTGTTGAACGAAGCCGGTGCGCTCTACCGCGTGGTGGTTGTCGTCACCAATCCTCGCAGCGGCGTCGACCCGCAACTGCTGGCCCCGATGGTCGACTATGTCTATCTCGGATTGCATCTCCGCACCACCAGCCCCCGCCAGGCGCTGAAAGCAATCAACCGGCTGCAACGCGCCCAAGGCAAAGTGCAAGGCTGCATTCTTACCGGCTGCTGAGCGGCCAACCGGCAATGGCGTGGGCAAACGTGAAGGGCGCAGAATCGAGGCAGCAGGGAATCGAAGCATCGAGCGATTCACGCTCTTACTCTGCATCCGTATCGCGCTGCTGAGCCGGTTTCTCGAATTCGACCGTGCCGACGGAAGCCTGGAATATCTCCGGTAGTTGCCGCGCCGTGGCGGCTTCTTGCGTGCTGCGCCAGGCCACGATGACGTTCTCGGTTTGCCCTTCGTGCAGATAGATCTCGTAGTAGGCGGGCAAGACCAGCGACTTGACCTGGCCCTGCTCCGCGCCCTCCCATTCGTAAAAGTGGAACCGCTGGTCGCGCAGCTTGACCGCCAGTTTCCACCATGTTTCCTGGGTGCCCGTCGGCGTGCGGATTTGCGTCTCGGTCCATTCAACCGGTTGGTTGCGTTGCGCCCGTTCGTCCTTCTGGGGATCGAACTGGGCGAGTATCTGCTGCCGCAGCGCCTCGCCCTTCATCTGCCGCGTAGGGACGGCGGCCAGGATGCAGTACACCGCCGATGGTTCCGCCGTGCCGTCGATCTTGATGAACGTCTCGTAGGTCCGCAAGTAACCGGGCAGTTCCAGGCCCAATGGCTGCAAGCGTTCGGCCGACAGCGGCTGGGATGTATCGCGGGGATCGGTCGATTCGGCGTCGATCGCGCCGGCTTCGTTGCTGACGTGCATCTTGGGCAAGCGAATCGTCATCTCCGTCCCCTCCAGGTCGACCACCCGGATGTCGGAGATTTCGTTAAAGCCGGTCTTATTGCGGAGCTCTTCGACGGTGGCCTCAAACTGGCTTTCATAATGCCCCCCGCCGCAGCCGGAGAGCGAGGACAAGGCGGCCCAACAAAGCAGACCGGCGACGGCGATCGAGCGAGGCAAAACGTGCTGTGTCATGGCGGGAATGGTTCTCGGGTAAAGACAGGCGGAGAAGATTTTGCCGCGGCGATTTTACTTGCGACGGTAAACCCTTATTATAGCGTTTCCGACTTTCCGCGTCCCAGTGCCAAAGCATTAAAGGGAAAAGGAGATAACAGAGAATCCTCTTTCTTCGTTCTCTCTGTTCTCTTCTGTTAATAATTCCGCCTAGTTCAATCTGTTTCCACGTAAAAGCCCTGCCGTTGCCGACGGGGCGAAACCATCTCCCGCAACAGGACTGCCGCACCATGAACTACGAGTTTCCCACCGTGGCCAAGCCGCCGCGAGCCAAGAAGAAGCAGGTTTATCTGATCGCCAACGGCGATTTGCGTCTCTCCGCCAACCAGGTCTGCTGGGCCGCGCAGGCCGAAATGGAACGCCAACTGGCCGAGGCGGTCGCCGCCAACGGCTATGAATTGGTGCGGGCGCATCCCTATAAGGAAGACCAGCAGCACGGGTTCATCAGCTCGCAGAAGGAAGGACTGGCCGTCTTCCGCGACATCGATCCGGGGGCCAGGCTGATCGTGGCCGAGGCGGTCTGGCAGTATTCGCATCACCTGCTGGCGGGGCTGATCTCCCACGGCGGCCCGATCCTCACGGTGGCCAACTGGTCGGGCCAATGGCCGGGGCTGGTCGGCATGCTCAATCTCAACGGTTCGCTGACTAAGGCGAACGTGCAATACGCCACGATCTGGAGCGAAGACTTCGCCGACGACGGCTTCATCAAGAAGATCGGCAAGTGGCTCGATAGCGGCAAGCTCAAGCACGCCGCGCGGCATGTCGTGCCGCTCGAGAAGGTCGAGGTGCCGGGCAAGGACCGCAAGCTGGGAAACGCCTTGGCGGAGCAGTTGCTCCGCGAGAAGGCGATCATGGGGGTGTTCGACGAAGGCTGCATGGGCATGTTCAACGCCATCATTCCCGATCAGTTGCTCAATCCCACCGGCGTCTTCAAGGAACGGCTGAGCCAATCGGCCCTCTACTACGAGACCACTCAAGTCAGCGACCAGGAGGCCGACGCGGTGCGAAGTTGGATGACCGACCGCGGCATGCAGTTCCACACCGGACCGACCCACGAAACCGATCTGACCGACGAGCAGATCCGGCTGCAATGCAAGATGTACGTTGCCGCGGTGCGGATCGCCGACGATTTCGGCTGCGCCGCCATTGGCATTCTGTATCAGCAGGGGCTGAAGGATCTGCTGCCGGCCAGCGACCTGGTCGAGGGGACGCTTAACAACCAGCACCGCCCGCCGGTATACGCCCGCGGCAACGGCCGGGTGCTGTATGAGAACGAACCGCTGCCGCACTTCAACGAGGTGGACGAGTGCGCCGGGCTGGACGGGCTGATGACCTATCGCGTGCATCGCGCGCTCGGCCAGCCGGTGGAGAACACGCTGCACGACCTGCGGTGGGGCGATTACGATGCCAGCGGCACGGTCGACGACTACGTGTGGGTGTTTCTCATTAGCGGTTCGGCCCCGCCGGCCCACTTTGCCGAAGGTTGGGCCGGCGCCAGCAGCGAACGCCAGCCGGCCATGTACTTTCCTTCCGGCGGCGGCACGCTTAAGGGAATCTCCAAACCGGGCGAGATCGTCTGGTCGCGAATCTATATCGAGAAGGATCGACTGAAGATGGACCTTGGCCGGGCGGGGGTCGTCGAACTGCCGGCGGAGGAGACCGAGCGTCGCTGGCAGGCGACCACGCCGCAATGGCCGATCATGCACGCGGTGACCTACGGGGTCTCGCGGGATCAGATGATGGCCCGTCACAAGAGCAACCATATCCAGGTAGCCTATGCCAACAGCGCCAAGGAGGCCGACCACGCAATGTTCGCCAAGGCGGCCATGGCCGAAGCCCTGGGCATGCAGGTAGCCCTGTGCGGCACCGACAAAAAAGGCAAGGCGTGGGGCTAACCGAAGAAATTATAAAACAAAACAAAGAGACCTGACCCCTTTGCCACACACCCCTTTGCCACACACTATTAGTAAAGGTGGAATTGTATGGTGAAATTCGACTCGTGCGATTTCAGGCAACACCTATTGGCGGCCTGTCTAAAGTCTTTCACTGAAGTGCAAAGGCTTTGCAACGGCGAAGGTCTGTACGGATTCTCGTTAATGCTGGATCGATTCGGATCAGCTATCGCGGCCATGGGGCAAAGCGAAGCACGACTTGAGGAATCCGTTTCTAAGGAACTCGACTGTTGGACGAGTACTACTGCAAACGTGGCGGACTTGGTTAGAAAAACGAAGAAATGGACTTGTGAGGATTGGCTTTCGATCGAGCAGTCCTTTGACGCTGTAAATAGCTTGCTTAACACTAGCTACGTCAGCGATCCGCATGAATATGTTGGAGGAGGAACCTCACGCTTGGTCTTCCTCTCTTGCCTTGAGGTTCTTGCGGAGCTCGATGTTCGGGAAGTTTTCGGCAAGGATAGAAGTAGAGAAAGTATAGTATTGAATTTGAATGTGGGTGATCAAAGCGATGAAGAGCTACTAAGATGGGCCGTTCAGATTAATCCTTACGACGTCTATGCTAGGTTTTCTGCCGAGTTGCAAGAATCGCATTTAGCATTTAAGGAACTAACCTACATCGGTTCAAGTTAACTCGGTTGAAACTTAAGGGGTCAGGTCTCTTTTCTCTTTGCCGGCGACCAGCAGTGGGCGGCCAACAGCGCCGTCCGCCTGGGCCTGGAAAGCACTCAACGTCCGCGAGGCCGGCCAAGCAAGCGAAACAAAAAGACCTGACCCCTTAAAACTTAACAGGTACAATGTGAAAACCAGATGACCGACTGGAGAAAGTGCTTATGAAGATGGAAAGCTTTCGAGAGGCACTATTCTGTATGCTAAAGGAAGTGACGTTTTTATCCGACGTGCATGAGGATTGGGGCTACTCCAAACAAGAATTAGTGCAAAACGAGAAACGCCTTGGCTTCCGACTGCCTGATGCAATGCGTCAACTCTATCTAATTGCAGGACATTTGGGACGCGTCATGGACGGATTCCATCACTTCGTTTTACTTAACGAACTTGCCGTAGAGGACGGCATTCTCAGGTTTTGTTATGAAAGAAATAGAGGAACCTGTTGGGGAATTCCTGTACGGGGAATCGAGCAATCTGATCCTCTTGTCATAACGGGATTTGTTGAAGCAGGCACATGGAGCGAAGAAAAGGAGTCCTTGTCAGACTTTCTATTTCGGATGATTTGCTATCACATTTACAAACCAGCCCCCGGTCCGAGCCACGGACGTCGACTTAGCAGACTTTTGTGCAGTGGTACGATCAATGAAGAACAGGCTGGCAGATTGACAGTCGACGAACTCCAGTTTCGGCAGAACATGTTTCTAATCGATTGCATGGACGTTGTGGAATACTCGCCTCAATCATCGCTAGCGATTGTTGAGAAAGTAGCGAGTGAATTGTCAACATGGCCAAATGTCCGCCAACGCGACGTATTCTGGGAACTCGTCAAGAATAAAGCAGCACTCAGTTTGAAGAAAGGTTCTCCTGAAGAATAGCTGGATCAGTTAAGCGTTGTTTAAGGGAAGTGTTTAAGAAGTGTTTAAGGAAGTGTTTAAGGAGTGTTTAAGGGGTCAGGTCTCTTTTCTCGGTGGCCCGAAGCGGCTACAATGCACGCATGCCTCGCACCAAACGTATCTGCCCCGCGGGTGAAGTGTTCCATGTGCTCAATCGGGCCGTGGCCCGGATGACGATCTTTGAGCAGCCGGAGGATTACGACGCCTTTTATTGGGCCCGAGCAATGGCGGTGGAGCAGCGACTTCTTACGCCGGCAACCCGCGGCCGACCAACCGTGGCTGGCGACGCCGGTCGATCCGCCGCTGCCGCGTCAATGGCGAGCCTGGGTGAACAAGCCGCAGACGGAAGCGGAGGAGATGGCAGTGCGCGACGCCATCCGCCGCGGTGCCCCGTTCGGCAACCAGCAGTGGGCAGCCAGCAGCGCCATCCGCCTGGGCCTGGAAAGCACTCGACGTCCGCGAGG
>JBGTJT010000525.1:0-8635 GCA_041744995.1 Pirellulales bacterium
TGAGGGGGCTTGCCGTCACGTCGTCAAGGACAGGATGGAACTAAGCGGCATGCGCTGGACCGTTGAAGGCGCCCAGGCCATGCTCTACCTACGGTCGATTTACCTCAACGGCGACTGGAAGGAATTCGACCAACACCGAAACCAAAATTAACAAAATACGCTCTACGGGCAAGCTGCATAAAAGCGGGATGCGAGTTACACCCTAACCAATATGAAGCGCCCCAACGACATGCTGCCCCAGGGCACTGCCGCACCGGCTTTTGGTGCTCTATACTGGAGGCCCACAAGAATCGATTTCTAAACGAATATTTGCGAGGAGCACGAGAATCATGGCACTTGTCCCGATGCGCGTTTTGTTGGATCACGCGGCCGAACATGGTTACGGCCTGGCGGCCTTCAATGTCAACAACATGGAACAGATCCAAGCGATCATGGAAGCGGCCGACGAGACTAGCTCGCCGGTGATCATCCAGGCCTCGCGCGGGGCGCGGAGCTACTCGCAGGACAATTACCTCCGTCACCTGATGATCGCCGCCGCGGAACTTTATCCGCACATTCCGGTCGCCATGCACCAGGACCACGGCAACAGCCCGGAGACCTGCCTCAGCGCCATCGAGAACGGCTTCACCAGCGTGATGATGGACGGCTCTCTGCAGGCCGACGGCAAGACGCCGGCCGATTTCGACTACAACGTCGAGGTCACCCGCAAGGTCGTCGAGTTGGCCCATGCCAAGGGCGTCAGCGTCGAGGGCGAGTTGGGTTGCCTCGGTTCGCTGGAAACCGGCAGCGGCGAGGCGGAGGACGGCCATGGCTTCGAGGGGCAACTATCGCACGATCAATTGCTCACCGATCCGGAAGAGGCCGAGGCGTTCGTGGCGGCCACCGGCGTCGACGCATTGGCCGTGGCGATCGGCACCAGCCACGGCGCCTACAAGTTTACGCGCAAGCCCGACGGTGAAGTGCTGGCCATGGACCGCATCGAGGCGATCCACAAGCGGCTGCCCAATTGTCATCTGGTGATGCACGGCAGTTCCAGCGTGCCGCAGGAGTTGCAGGACGTCATCAACAAGTACGGCGGCCAGTTGAAGCAGACCTGGGGCGTGCCGGTCGAAGAGATTCAGAAGGGCATCAAGCACGGAGTGCGCAAGATCAACGTCGACACGGACAACCGTTTGGCGATGACCGGCGCGGTTCGCAAGGTGCTGATGGAATCGCCCGACAAGTTTGACCCCCGGGACTGGATGAAGCCGGCCCGTGCCGCGATGAAGCAAGTTTGCGTGGCCCGCATGGAAGCCTTCGGTCAGGCCGGCAACGCCGGCAAGATTCCGCAAGTCTCGCTGGAAGAGCAGGCTCGGCAATATGAAGCGCTGGCCGGGGCGTAGCGATTCTCCGCCATAATGCCGCGGTTTTCTCCGATTTGACGGTTGCCATCGGTCGCCTTTAGTTGTTAAGGTACCATTATTGCCTTTAACTGAACGCGAATTCTCAACGCGGAGAATAACGATGTCGACTGTCGCCAGCCAGAAAGTGGTTTCGATCGATTACACCCTCAAGAACAATAACGGCGAGGTGCTCGATACCTCCAACGGCCGCGAACCGTTGAGCTACTTGCACGGCTCGGGCAACATCATCCCCGGCTTGGAAAAGGCGCTCGAAGGCAAACAGGCCGGCGAGCAGCTTGCCGTGACCATCGAACCGGCCGAGGCCTACGGCGAACGGGACGAGCGGATGGTGCAGCAGATTCCCAAGGAGCAGTTCGCCGAGATTCCCGAACTGGCCGTGGGCCAGCAAGTTCGCGGTCAGACTCCCGAAGGCACCCACGTGCTGACGGTGGTCGATATCGCCGACGACGCCGTGACGGTCGACGCGAATCACCAGTTGGCGGGCGAGACGCTCAACTTCGAGGTTAAGGTCGTCGAGGTCCGCGATGCCACCGAGGAAGAACTGCAACACGGCCACGCCCACGGCGCCGGCGGACATCAGCACTAGTGCTTCGTTACACCTCAAGTTGAGGGTGCCATGCCCACGCGCAGTTTACGAAGCATGGGCATGTGAAGCGGGTGAGTGGGCATGCCCATGACTGGCCTCGCACTCAAGACAACGCGCTGCGCGAATAACGCCTACCACCTCGGCCAGTTCGTACTCACCCGTCGGCTCCTGACTATCTGGAGCGACTGAAAGGCAGAGTCTGCGCGAGGCGCACAGCCTCAGCGCGGTTTGGGCTTTTGGGATGCCTCTTTCGTGTCGACCGCTTCGTCGAGACCGAGCATCTTGTCGATGGCCTCCTCCAGCTTGGCCTCGCTGTCGTCGTAGACGCCTTCTTCAATCTGTCGCTGGATCGACAGCACCCGCGCTTCGCGCCGGGTCTTCTCGGTAAAATCGACCATCTTGCAGGCTCCCTGGGTCTGGGAACACGAATCATCTACTGCTGTAGCGTAGCATCCGCCGCGGCGAATAGCAAAGGATCGACAACAGGATCGGCGACTGCCGCCAGCAAGACGAGGGCGCCACGCAACACGTGTGGCCTTTTTACCGCATCCACTAGGCGAACAGCTCCCGTACCGGCTGGCCGCGGCCGTCCTCGGTGACGTAGAACGGCCGCTTTTCGATCTCGACTTCGGTCTTCGGGGAAATGCCCATCGCCGTGAAGATCGTGGCATGCAGGTCTTCGATCGAAACGGGATTGCTGGTCACGATGCAGGGCCGTTCCGGCGCGCTTTCGCCATACAAAAAGCCCCGTTTCATGCCGCCGCCGAACATCAACACGCTACCGCTGCCGGTAAAGTGTCGATGCAAGCCGTACTGCTTCAACTCGCTCATTTTGTCGGCCTTGGCACGCGACTGGTCGCGGGCTTCACTGCCGGGTACGCCTTCGATCATCATGTCGCGGCTGAACTCGCTGGCCAGCACGACCAGCGTGCGATCGAGCAAGCCGCGCTCTTCCAGGTCGAGAATCAACTGCGCCACGGGCCGATCGATTTGCTGCTTCATTGACTTGGCCGTGGTATGGCCGTTCTCATGCGTGTCCCAACTCACGAACGGCTCGTATTCGGTCGTTACCTCGATGAACCGCGCGCCCGCCTCGGTCAGACGCCGCGCCAGCAGGCAGCCTTGCCCGAAGCGACCGGTGTTGTACTTGTCAAAGCTTTCCTTCGGTTCCAGCGACAGGTCGAAGGCGGCCCGCTTGGGAGAACTGAGCAGTCGGTAAGCGTTGTCGATCGAACGGACCATCGACTCCCGCTGGTAGTCGCTGCCGTGGGCGCCCAGCGGGCTTTGGTCGACCAACTTCTGGTACAGCTTATAGCGGTTGGCAAACCGGTCGACGGTCATGCCCGTGGGAGGGCGAACGGCGTCGATCGCCTGTTGCGGATAGGGCAACAGGAATGGTCCATACTCGCTGCCGAGGAAACCGGCCGTGTGAAACGCCTTCAGTTCTTCCTTCTCGCCGATTCCTTCGAGCCGTTGCCCGATGTCAACGAAGGCGGGAATCGCCGGGTCGCGGGGACCGAGAATCTGCGCCATCCAGGCGCCCAAGTGGGGTGCGGCGACCGTTTGCGGCGGCACGTAACCGGTGTGCCAATGGTACTGATGCCGCGAGTGGAGAATGTGACCCAGATCGGCCACCACGTGCGAGCGAATCAGCGTGCCGCGGTCCATCACCCCGGCGATCTGCTCCAAGCCTTGCGTGAACTTGATGTTGTCGACCACGGTATCGATCGCCGGAAACGTGCTCATGATCTTTTCGGCCGGCAGCCCGATCTCGAACGGATGATACTCCTTGGGATCGAATGTATCGGGCGCGGCCATGCCGCCGGCCATCCAGAGCAGGATGCAAGTATCGGCCGTTGGCTTGGGATGCTCGATCCGGCTGGTCGCGCCCCAGGCGCTCCGCGGAGCGCCGGCCGCCATCGCGGCCAGGGTGGCGGCGGTCGTCGCCTTGAGAAAATCGCGGCGGGTGGCGCGCTGTTGTGCGTAATCGATCATGGCGATAGTCCTATCTCGGTAGGTTTAGGGATGACTCAAGAATAACTTCCGTATTTGCTTCGCATGGTTGCGAGTCAATTCCACAGCTTGTTGGAACAGAAGGCCACAGAGAAAACGGAGAATGGAAATCTCTGTTCGCTCTGTACCCTTTGTTGCCTGCGGTTAGTCATTGCCTGAGGTGGCCCGAGGTCGACGGGCACACTTTTCTTTTCTTTAACCTTGCTCAGTCTATTCGAAGTGACGTGGTGTCACACCGGCTAGTAAGGCTGAATGTCGATTCAGCATGCAGTAGTAATTGATGTATTCTTTCTGTGTTTTGGAATGGTGCCGGAAGCCAGCTTCAAGTGAACAGAGTGAATAGAAGGCAACAGAGGCTCACTTCTCCGTTCTCTCCGTTTCCTTCTGTTCAAACGAAACTTTAGTTGACTTGGCGTCAGGCGAAGCAAATGCCTTGCTTATCGTATCAGTTGGTATTCCGGCAGCATTACAATCACCCACAACAGGTCGGCAAGGCCTTCTTGCTGAACCGGATCGCCGACCAACTGCAAGGCGGTTTCAAGTTCTTCCGCCGTGGGCGTCCGTCCTAGCGCGCGGCGGAATACTTGCTCGATCAATTGCGGCGCGGCGGCGTCGGGATGCTGCTTGATCAAATGGGTGGCGCCGCGGGTAAGTGTGTTGTACAACTGCTCGCCGTTGCTCAAGTCGAGTGCTTGCAGCGTGGTCAGATCCGCCGGTCGCGTCGTGACCACTTGCTCCCGATTCGGCCGGCCGAGCGACCGCATCAACGGATCGCTCACAACCAGCGACGCCCGCAGCAGGTACGGCTGGCGATCGGGCGCCGGCAACGGAACACCCGCGTTGGGGCTGTTCGGCCCGGCGGCGGTTAATTGCCAGATGCTGTCGAGATACTGCTCGGCATTCATGCGCTTGGGGAGCGGGCCGCGAAACGTGAACTCGCCGGCGGCCGGTTCCTCGTCGAGCAGAATGCTTTGGGCCTGATAAATTTCGCTCGTCGTGATCCGCCGCAACAGGTGTTTGAGGTCGTGGTTGTGCGCCACGAAGTCGGCAGCCAGCCAGTCCAGCAGGTCTTCGCTCCACGGTTCGTTGCCCATCATGTCGACCGGATGCACGATGCCGCGGCCCATCAGGCGCTCCCAGTAGCGATTGACAATCGTGCGGGCAAAGCGGCCGTTCTCCTGCTTGGTGAGCAGCTTGGAGAGTTGCTCCAGTCGCTTGGGTCGGGGCGCGGCCGCATCGATCTCACCCAACTCCGGCCAGAAGAACTTGGCCTTGGCGGTCTCGCCGGTCGGATGGTCGCAGCGGTGAATCTCCAATGCCCGATCGCTGGTGATCGCCGCCAACCCGTAGGCGTCGTCCAGTTTCCAATCGTCGATGAAGCTGTCGTGGCACGAGGCGCACTTCATGTTGATGCCCAAAAACACCTGCGAGATGTTTTGCGAGAACTGGATCTCCGGCGTTTGGCTGGAGTTCACGCGGCCGCGCCACTTGATGCCGCGGATGAAACCGTCCGACTCCGGCTTGGGGGCGACCAACTCTTGCACGAACTGGTCATAGGGCTTGTTGTTGTACAGCGAATTGTAAAGCCAGCCGGTAATCTGGCCTCGGCCGCCGTCGATATAGCCGGTGCCGGCGTAGTCGTTGCGGAGCAGGTCGTTCCAGAAGGTGAGCCAGTGGTCGGTATAGGCCCGCCGCTGCTCGAGCAGTCGCGCCACGGCGGCGGTTCGTTTATCGCTGGCGGAGTCCGCGACGAAGGCGTCCAGCTCTTCCGGCGACGGGAGCAGGCCGACCAGGTCGAGCGAGGCCCGCCGCAGGAACAGGGCGTCGTCGGCCGGGGCGGGGCGTTCGATCTTATGCTCGGCAAAGTAGGCGTCGACGATGCGATCAATCGGATGCTCGCGGCCTGCCACCGTCGCCGGCAGTTCGGGCGTGCGGGGCGCCAGTGGTGCGATGTACTTGGGTTCCTTGAGCGAAATCTCCTCCGGCCACTTTGCGCCCTGGTCGATCCAGTTAGTCAACAGCGCGATTTGCTGTTTGGTCAGCGGATCGCCCTCCGGCGGCATTCGCTCTTCCGGGTCGGAGGAGACGATGCGTTCGATCAGATGGCTGCCGTCACTGTCGCCCGGCTCGACCGTTCCGCTGTCCAGCAGCGCGGCCCGCGTCTCCAATGACAGCGCGCCCTTGTAGGTTCCGTTGGTATGGCACTCCGCGCACCGCGCCTTGAGCAGCGGCAGGATATCGTGGGCAAAGTCGATCGGGTTGTCGGCCGCCGGTCGCGGCGCCGGTTGAGCCAACGAGTCGTCAGCCAATAGCGCCGAGGCGGACAAATAAGCTAGTGCGAAAGTGAGGATGCGGAGCATTGGGGTATCGCCAGGTGGGAGGATATGGAGAACATCATTATAACCGATAACCGCTCGCAGTTCCAAATGAGGCTTCATTTGCCATACGTACCGATCGGTCGCAGCCGCGCCCAGCGGCGAAAATTGGTTTCGTCGAGAAAGACCCCCGCGCGGACCAGTTGGAACAGCAGCGGGGCCTCGGGCCAGCCGCAGGCGGTGAGGATGGCGTCGAACGGCTCCAACGGCCCGGCCCCCTTCAGTTCCAGATAGGCCAGCCGCGGACCGCCGTCGTGGAGCAGACCGTCGAACTGAAACGGCGCCGCCGAACCAGCGGGCGAGACCCAGGTGAACGATCCGTCCGGCTCCAGGAACAGCCGTTCTAGCCGGGCGAGTTGTTCATAGGCCTCATCGAAACTCACCGGCAGCGGCGTGGCCGCCTGGGCGGGGGCGAGTTGGACCGGTTCAATGCTTACTCCGTCAAGCTCCCTCCGCTCGCCGAGGACGATTGCGGTTGGCATGCCGTGCAAGTATATGTGGAATGGTTGCATGCTCGTTCCGTGTCGGTTCCGGGCCAGCCCGCCGGGCCGGAAATGGGCGGGCGCTGTCGACCGTTCCAATATACCTTGCCTGCACTGCTTGCGACCTGTCCGGTCGGCGCGAAGCCCCAGGCGCCGGGAAGGCTCAAGCGGGCGCGCGTCGGCCGACCGCCCTTGGGGGCGAAGGCAATTGCCCTTCCAGCCAGCATTTTCAGCATGCTTTGGCGCGATTCGGTCCGGCGGTCAAAAAAAGTTGTCCCCGCAGGCGGTGCGGCTTGACCTTTTCGGCGTCTCCCTGTCTACAATAGTGGTGTAGGGCGAAATGGATGAGCCGTCGCCATAGTTGCCGGGAGGGCGGTTTTGCTGAGTGAGCAGGGAAAGGCGAGGTCGAACCTCGCAAACGACAATGGCCAAACTGGGAAGAAAATCCGAAGTGGATCCAGCGGTGGCGCAACGCAAACGTTGGTTGACCGAGGCCGAAGGCTATCTGGAACTCGATATGCCGACGCGGGCGGTTTGCAGTCTCGACCGGTTGGGCGACCGCGCCGGTTGGGAGAGCCACGCCCACTATCTGCACGGCGAAGCGCTGCGCAACTTGGATCGCTTTGAAGAGGCGATCCTCAGTTTCCAGAAGGCGCAGCGCGATTTGCCGGAGTTGATTGAACTCTATGTCTCGCTGGCCTGGTGTCACAAACGTACCGGGCGGCTCGACTTGGCGATCGAAACGCTGGAAGAAGCGCTGGAGGTCGACGCCACCGAACCGCTGCTGTACTACAATCTCGCTTGTTACTGGAGCCTGGCCGGCCACAAGGCGCGCGTGCTCCGATTCTTGGGCAAGGCGTTCTATCTCGACGGCTCGTACCGCGACATGGTCGAATGTGAATCCGATTTCGACCCCCTGCGTGGCGATCCCGATTTCATCGAATTGACCTCGGTGATTGTCTAGCCTATGTTCGGCGCCAAGCCCGTATTCCGAAACTGGCTTGCTCAGCCGATCCCGGCGGCGTCAGGCGGTTTGGCGGCTACCAATGCTTCGCTGCCAATTGTGGTTGTCGGCGCAGGGCCGGGCGGCTTGTCGGCCATGGCGGCGTTGGAGCAGGCCGGCATTCCGTATATCGGCGTCGAGAGTCATCAGGGTGTGGGGGGCATTTGGGATCAGTCGAATCCGGTCAGCACCGTTTACGACCTAATGAACACCAATACCTCGCGCGACACGACCCACGTCGGCCCGCCGATGCCAGCCGAGTGGCCCTTGTATCCGCACCATACGCAGGCGAAGCAGTATCTCGAACGCTTCGCCGAACAACGAAACTTGCTCTCCCGCATCCGCTTCGGCACGCGGTTCGTCGACGCTCAGAAGCAAAATGACGGCAGTTGGAAAGTCGTCTTGCAGCCGGTCGGCGGCAACGACGCCGAAACGATCGACGCCCGAGCCGTCGTGATCGCGACCGGCGTACACAACCAACATCGGCGAAGCGTGCCGCAGCCGCTGTGGGACGAGGCGGCGGCGTCCGGCGCCGAGGTGATCCATTCCGGCGAGTATCGCCGTTCCAGCGACTATGCCGGCAAGCAAGTGCTGGTGGTGGGACTGGGGCAATCGGGCACCGACATCGCCCAAGAGATCAGCCGCGACGCGGCCCGCGTGGTGCTGGCCTCGCGGTCGACGCCGTGGATCTTTCCCAGCGTGGTGCTGGGCAAGCCGGCCGATCAACTTACCGACGAGCGGACGTTGTGGGTTCCCGACTGGATTCAAGCCGC
>JBGTJT010000526.1:0-5759 GCA_041744995.1 Pirellulales bacterium
GCTGGCCCGCTCGGACCGCATGGCTCGGCTGGAGGCGGTGCTGCTGCTTGCCCGAGAACCGCTCAATTCGCGGCGGCTGGCGCAATTGGCCAATCTGGCCGATGGCACCGAAGCCCGCACCTTAACCCGTAAACTGAATCGGATTTACGATGCGTCGGGGCGGTCGTTCCGCGCGGAGGAAGTGGCCGGCGGGTTTCAGTTGCTCACGCGGAGCAAATTCGCCCCCTGGCTCCGCCGGCAGCGCAAATCTGGCGACGACGTGCGGCTCTCGGCCCCCGCCATGGAAACGCTGAGCGTGGTGGCCTATCGGCAGCCCGTAATGCGGGCGGAGGTGGAGTCCATTCGCGGGGTGCAGTGCGGCGAAATTCTTCGCCAATTGATGGAACGCGGGTTAGTCCGCATCGTCGGCCGTGCCGATGAGCTTGGTAGACCGTTTCTGTATGGCACTTCCAAAAGATTTCTGCAAGTTTTTGGGCTGCGCCACCTAGACGAACTGCCGCGTGCCGATATCCTACGCAAAGCAGAAACGACATCGATTGTTAACGAGAATAGCGGGTCGGCCGAGGAAACGGCCGGCACAAGCGCGGATCAAGAACAGGAGTCCTCCCCCATGCAGATCGTCGCACCTGAAGCATTGCACCATTCCCTTGCCCTTGGCGAAGCCGCGGATGCGTTGCTGGCCGCCGTGATAGAAGATCGCGCGACGCCGCAGGCGATCTTTGAAAAAGACGACGTCGAAGACGAGGAGGACGACGACGAGGACGACGAATTCGACTTCGACGATGATGAGGACGACGAAGACGAAGACGAAGAAGATGATCTCGAAGACGACGAGTGGGAAGAAGTCGACGATGACGACGAGGAAGATGAAGATGACGACTTCGACGACGACGACGACGAGGAATGGGACGACGACGACGAGGACGAATGGGCCGACGACGACTGGGACGATGACGATGACGACGACGATGAGGACGACGAGGACGACGAAGTGACCGGCCCGGTTGATTAGGACTCGAGCTAACTCCTAATTCCGCTCGGCTAGCCACACGCCAACATGGGTAATGCCATGAGATTCCCGGATACCTCGATTTTGCGCAGCCCAGGATCGGCCTACCGGGGGATCTCTCCGGCAACGGGTGTGTCGTTGATCTTTAGGAAGCGTTCCATTTCTTGTTCGATGTAGAGCGCCTGCTCGACGTTTTCCAGCCCTTTGAGTAATACCTCGCGGCGGCCCTGCAGGACGACCAGCACCGCATAGCGATAGCTGGCGCCGTTCTTGCCCTGGCTGATCTTCTCACGGCAATTTAGCGGCTGAAGCGTCATGCTGCTCAATCCCCAATTTTGAACAGCCGCTTCAACGCGTCGAGCAGCCCGTGGTGCTCGCCGGTGGTGGCCCCTTCGCGGAGGCTTTCCAAGGGTGGATGGAGCATTTTGTTGACCAACCGGTTGAACGACTGATGGATCTCCTCCTGAACCCCTTCGTCCAAGTCGGGCAGCTTGTTGACGAGCCGGCGGTATTCGAGTTCTTTAATTTCCTCGCACGTCTCGCGCAACCGGCGGATAGTGGGGGCGGTGGCGCGGTGGTTTAACTCGGCCATGAATCGCGCGGTCTCCTCCTCGATGATTCTCTCGGCCGCCGGCCACTCCTTCTCCCGCGCCTTGCGGTTCTTTTCGCAAGCCTTGGCCAAGTCGTCGACCGCATACAGATAGACGCCCAGGCACTCGCCGATCGACGACTCGAAATCGCGCGGCACGGCCAGATCGAGAATCGCCAGCGGTCGCTGAAAACGCCGCGGCTCGATCTGGTCGAACTGCTTGCGGGTAACGATCGGCTCGGTCGAGCCGGTGGTGCTAATCACCAGGTCCGCCGTCACGAGCAACTCCAACAGTTGTTCCCAGGGGGCCGCCCGGCCGTTGAAGGCGGCGGCCAACTCGGCCGCCTTCTCGGGGCTGCGATTGACGATTGTCACCTTGCGCGCGCCCTCGTCGGTCAGGTAGCGAAGCGTTTCCTCGCCCATCTCGCCGGCCCCGATCACCAGCACCTGCTTGTCGTCGAACCGCTCAAAGATCTGCTTGGCATAGTCATGGATGGCGACGCTGGGGATGCTGGTCCTGCGCTGATTGATCGAGGTTTCGCTGGCTACCCGGCGGGCGACTTTCAGCGCGGCCTGAAACACGGCGTGCGTCAACTGCCCGGTGCTTTCGAGCGTGGTGGCCGTTTCGTAGGCTTGCTTGACTTGGGAGAGTATCTGCGGCTCGCCGACGACCATGCTGTCGAGACTGGCCGCCACGTAGAATAAATGCCGCACGGCGTCCTCGCCGGTCCGCTCGAACAAATCGTCGAACAGGTCGTAGGGATCGAGGCCGTGGAACTCGGCGAGAAACTGCACCACGTCCTGATGCGAGGGGCCAACCTCCGCTTCGGTCGCCGTGTAAATCTCCACCCGGTTGCAGGTGGAGAGCACGACCGCCTCGATATCGGGAAAGCGTACCCGCAGCGCACCGAGCGCGGCGCGCGTCTGCTCCGGCGAGAAGGCGATCCGCTCCCGCAGCTCCAGCCGCGCGGTATGATGGCTGCAGCCGACCAGTTGAAGCTTCATACGGAGCCTCCGTGGCCGGTGGATTTCAGATTGCAGACTTCAGATTTCAGATTGCCGGTAGCCCAATCTGAAATCTGAAATCTGAAATCCGAAATCTTACCCGTGCTCGCCGGATGATCCGACGGCGCCCACAGCACCACTGCCAGCGTTAGTACCAGGAAACCGAAGGTGGCGAACGTCAGGTAGGCGACCTTGCGGCCCTGCCGGGCCGGTCGATAGAGCGCGCTGAAGATCCAGGCGGCCATTAGCCAGCCGAACAGCAGGCCGCTGGTCCACACGACGGGATCGTTCCAGCCGAGTCCGCTCGCGCCGCGACCGACGCGGATGGCCACATTCAGAATCACCCCGCTGAGCACGCCGGCGGCCAGCAGCAACGTGGAGATGGCGATCGAGCGATTGATGGTTGTCTCCAGCCATTCCAGGCTGGGCAGTTTGAAGCGGTCGCTCGGAGGCAGCTTGTGCTTCAGTCGGTACGACTGCACGAGATACATGACCCCGGCAATGAAGCCCAGGATCACCACCACGGTCCCCAGCAGCAGCGACACGCCGTGGACCGTTCCCCACACTTGCGACGCCCGATTGACCGGAAACGGTCGGTCGTCGAACAGGTACGCCACGCCGATCAGTCCCAGCACCACGGGCAGCAGGAACAGGCCGATCGGATTCTTGGGATGATAGGCCGCCAGGTACAGATACACGACCACCAACACCCAGGCGGCGACCAGGAACCAATCGAACCAACTCGCCAGCGGAGCGCCGCCGGGCGCCCCGGCGACCACCTGCATGCCGAGGAACCAGGTGTGGGCAAACAGGCCGGCCACCATGAAACCAATCAACACGGCCGCCCGCACGCCGCTCTGAAAGAACAGCCGCGAAATCTCCAGCAGCAACGCTACGGCGTAGCTGGCGGCGAAACAAGTTACGGTGATACCAGAGAGCATGAAGGGAATTTCTAAATCCTAATTTCTAAATCCTAAACAAACTCGAAATACAGAAGGCCAAATGTCCAAAACCTTGCTTGCGGCGCTGTTTGAACATTCGAAATTTGAACATTGTTTAGGATTTAGAAATTAGGATTTAGGATTTCTCCTGATAGGATTAAGAAATTCGTACTTGGAGTTATATTCTACCGCTACGATTCGAGTCCATATTCTTTCAGCTTCTTGTGCAAAGTATTCCGGTTGATCCCTAGTCTCGCGGCGGCTTTGGTTTGGACGTTGTCGCAAGAGGCCATCACTTGGGCGATGAGCTCTTTTTCTAGCCGGCTGACGATCAGTGAGTGGAGGTTCTCCGCCTCGACTCCGGCAGTGGTAAGTCCCTCTTGCACCAACTCGAAAGCCAGCGTCTCCAGGTCGGCGGCACCGGAGGTGCGGCGGCGGCGATCTCCGCTGACGACCACCTCCGGCAGCAGCTCGCAATTCAGCTCGTCCCCCTCGGCCAGTACGACCGCCCGTTCGATGTAGTTTTGCAGTTCCCGGACGTTGCCCGGCCAGTGGTAGTCCTGCAGCGCCTGCATCGCCAGCGAATCGATGTGGGCAACGTAACGGTCGTTCTCTTCATTATACAGATTAAGAAAATGCCCCACGAGTTCGGGGATGTCCTCGCGCCGCTCGCGGAGCGGCGGTAGCGGGATCGGGACCACGTTCAAGCGGTAATAAAGATCCTCGCGAAACTCCTCGCTTTCGACCTGCTCGGCCAGGTCGCGGTTGCTGGCGGCGATCACCCGAGTGTCGACCCGGATCGTCTGTGTGTCCCCCACCCGCTCGAATTCACGCTCCTGCAATACCCGCAGCAACTTCACCTGGAGCTTGCCGGTGGTGCTGTTGATTTCATCGAGGAAGATCGTGCCCGTGTGGGCCGCCTCGAAGCGACCCGTGCGGTTGGCGACCGCGCCGGTGAAGCTACCGCGGACATGGCCGAATAGTTCGCTTTCGAGCAGGCTCTCGCTTAGGGCACCGCAGTTGACGCGGATGAACGGCCCATTACTACGGGGGCTGAGTGTGTGGATTGCCTTGGCGATCAGTTCCTTGCCGGTGCCGGTCTCGCCCAACAGCAGCACGCTGGCCTTGGTCTTGGCTACCTGGCGAGTCAGTCGATAGACCGCGCTCATCGCCTTGCCGGACCCCAAGATGCCCGGAATGGGCGGACCCGTCCCGCTGACCGAAATACGCGAATTACCGAAGCTCATGGGCGGCCAGTGGGTCTACGGGTTCTCCACGACCGGCTTCGCCGCCGTGCTGGGAAACGCCTTGCCGGCCTCGATCACGTCCAGCAGCCCGCCGAGCCGTTGCTGGGTTTCCACCTCAAGCTGTTCGCTGGCGTTGTAGCGATCGTATTGCAGCCGCACCTCGTCGCTGGTCAGCAGCACACCGAACCGCCGCACGCTGTCGGCAAACGCGGTGGCGGCCGCCTGCTGAACTTCCTCCGTGCGGAGCGAGTCGCTGGCCATGTCGACAAGCGTCCGTTGTGAAACGCGCGTGCCCAGCGACGCCAACGCCTCGCAACCGGGAATGAACAGGCCGGGCGTCACCGACGCCCTCAGGATGTTCTGCTCGATCTGCAGCACGTCGAACAGTCGCCCGCTCTTGGCGGCTTCGGCGGCGATGTATTGCAAGGCCAGCCGCGCTTGCTGCAGGCGCACGGCGTCTGGCACATTCCGCCAGCCGGCCAGGGCCGTAAGCTGTTCGACGCGCAACGCGGCCGTATCCGTGTCGCGAGGCTGGACGAAGACCATGGTGAAGGGGTCCTTGGCGGCCAGGATTCTGGCGCGGCTCAGATCGTCCGGCGCGGCCATCAGGCCGATCGGGATGGTCCGCGTGCGATAGTCGCGCCGCAACGCCGCCACCAGCGTGTCGGCGCCCAGGTCGGCGACGTTCAACTCCATCAGCACGAACGCCAGATCGGCGTCGGGCAAGGTGTGCAAGAGAAACTCGCGGGGATCGCGAAAGGCGTTCGCCTCGTAGCCGTTCGCCAAAAACAGCGAGCCGATCTGCTCCGCCCTCGCGCCCCAGGCATCGACCACCGCCATGTGCGGTATGCCGCTGGAGGAGGCAAAGTAACCGAGCGCCTCGGTCACGTAACTGGCGCCGGGGAACGGGCCGCTTGGCTGGGCGGCCATGATCGCCTGCAGGGCCGCGAACCGCACGCGACGGTCGG
>JBGTJT010000527.1:0-4666 GCA_041744995.1 Pirellulales bacterium
GACGACGACTTGCAACCCACCGACGAACCGACCGACTCGACGGCGAGAACGAACGAATCATGAGCACTGAACTTCCTCCCAGTCCACCGCCGCCGCCCCACCCACTGGCGCCGCGCAACTACATCAACGCCGACTACAGCATTCGCAGTTGGCTGCTGACGGTCGATCACAAGCGGATCGCACTGCTCTATTTGGCCAGCATCACGTTCTTCTTTTTCATTGGCGGCGCCGCGGCGGTGGTCTTTCGGCTGGAGTTGATGACGCCGGGGGCCGATCTGGTCGAGTCGGAAACGTACAACAAGCTGTTCACGATGCACGGCATCGTGATGATTTTCTTCTTTCTGGTGCCTTCTGTTCCGGCCGTGTTGGGAAATTTCCTGTTCCCGCTGATGCTGGGAGCCAAGGATCTGGCGTTCCCCAAGCTCAACCTGCTGAGCTGGTATCTCTATATGATCGGCGGCACGATGACGATCTACATCATGCTGATCGGCGGCGTCGACACCGGCTGGACTTTTTACACGCCCTACAGCAGCACTTATTCCAACACTTACGTGATGCTGGCGGCGGTGGGCATTTTTATCACCGGCTTCTCGTCGATCCTCACCGGACTGAATCTGATCGTCACCACGCATCGGATGCGCGCCCCGGGGCTGACCTGGTTCCGCTTGCCGTTGTTTATCTGGTCGAATTACGCGACCAGCATCATCATGGTGCTGGGCACGCCCGTGCTGGCCATCGCGATCGCGCTGGTCGGCTTGGAGCGGGGTTTCGGCATCGGCATCTTCGATCCCAAGCTCGGCGGCGATCCGTTGCTGTTTCAGCACCTGTTCTGGTTCTATTCGCACCCGGCCGTCTATATCATGATTCTGCCCGGCATGGGGGTGATGAGCGAGATCGTCGCCTGCTTCTCGCGCAAGCGGATCTTTGGTTACAAGTTCATGGCAATCGCCAGCTTGATGATTGCCGTGCTGGGGTTTCTGGTGTGGGGACACCACATGTTCACCACCGGGCAGGCGTTGTACGCCGGGCTGGTGTTTTCCATCTTGAGCTTTCTGATTGCGATTCCCTCGGCCATCAAGGTCTTCAACTGGACGGCCACCATGTACAAGGGATCGATCACGCTGTCGACGCCGATGCTGTACGCCGGCGGATTCATCGGCTTGTTCACGCTCGGCGGCCTGACCGGCTTGTTTCTGTCGGCGTTGGGAATCGACGTCCATGTGCATGACACCTACTTCGTCGTCGCCCATTTCCACTACATCATGGTCGGCGGCATGGTGATGGCCTACCTCGGCGGCATCCATTTCTGGTGGCCCAAGATGACCGGCCGCCTCTATCCGGAGTCGTGGGCGCGGCTCAGCGCGATCATGGTGTTCCTCGGATTCAATCTCACCTTTTTCCCGCAGTTCGTGCTGGGCTATCTCGGCATGCCGCGGCGTTATCATGTTTATCCCGACGGCTTCCAGGTGCTCAACGTGATGAGCAGCGCCGGCGCCTCGATCCTGGGCGTGGCTTACTTGTTCCCCATGCTCTACCTGATTTGGTCGCTCAAGTACGGCGCTCGCGCTCCGGCCAACCCGTGGGGGGCCACCGGGTTGGAGTGGACCACTCCCTCGCCGCCGACGACCTTCAACTTCGACGAAACCCCGATCGTCACCGACGAGGCTTACGATTACGAATCGTTCGATCGCCGGCACATCATTGTGCCGGAGCGAACGCCGGAACCGCCCGAAACCGTTCACGCACCGAGTTGATGCCATGGCCACGATCGATCATCCGCCGCATTCGCCAGACGGGCACGAGGCTTATCTGGCGCACCATTTCACCGACATGGAGCAGCAGAACGACGCCAGTCTGCTGGGCATGTGGCTGTTTTTGGTGACCGAGGTGATGTTCTTTGGCGGGGCGCTGACCGCCTACGTCGTTTACCGGGCGCGGAATTTCGAGGCCTTCGGCCTGGCCAGTCACCACCTCGATATCGTTTGGGGAACCGTCAACACCTGCGTGCTGCTGTGCAGCAGCTTGTCGATGGCGATGGCGGTCGACGCCGCCCACCGCCGGCACCGCACCGGCGCCTATCGATTCCTGGGGCTGACCGCCCTGTTGGGAATCGTGTTCCTGGTCATCAAGGCGTTCGAGTATTGGCACAAATACGAGCAGCATCACATGCCGTTGTTCGGTCTGCCGTTTCACTTTGGCGGGGCCGATACACCGCTGCACATCCAGAATGGCGCGCAATTGTTCTTCGGCTTGTACTTCGGCCTCACCGGACTGCATGCTCTGCACATGATTATCGGGCTGGGCTTCATCGGGCTGTTGATGTTCAAGGTCAATCGGGGCCGTTACGTCGAGGGAGATTACATGCCGATCGAATGCTTCGGCCTGTATTGGCACTTCGTCGACATCGTGTGGATTTATTTATTCCCGTTTCTGTATTTGATTAGCCGCTTTGAATGACTCTTCCGTCCCGATCGTCCATGCCAGGAGCAAACACCGCGATGCCCGCCCACGGACCGACCCGTACCACCTATTACGCTATCTTCGGCCTGCTGATGGTGCTGTTGTTTGTCACCGTCGGGGTGGCCTACATCCACCTGGGGCCGTTCAACGATCTGGCGGCGTTTTCGATCGCCTCCGTCAAGGCGCTGTTGGTCGTGCTGTACTTCATGCATGTGCGCTACTCGAAGCAACTGATCGGCGTGGTGGCCTGCTCCGGGCTGGTGATGCTGGTCATTCTGATCACCTTCGTCATGACCGACTATTTGACGCGGGACTGGATGCCGGGAGGACTGGAGGGTTTTACCGTCGAACAGGCGGTCGAGGGACTTTGATTTTTTGGCATTCAACTTGCAATCGCTATAATGTACCGAGGTCCACGGTTCGCGATATGCTATCGCGCCTGGCCGGGCAAAGGAGCGATGCCATGGAAATTCGATATCTGGTAGCCGACGCCGACGATCAGCTTCAACTTGTCGCCAACGAGCAGATCGAGGCACTGTGGGCCGACGAGCTGCCCACCTGGGAATTGCATCTCGATTTGGGAGGCGAACTTCGCCTGATCACGGTGGTGCGGGATGAAGATATGAATCCCAAGATTTGCTTCTTCGCCCGCATCGAGTTGCACGGCGGCCGTCTCGAACCGGAAAGCCGCCGCCGCGCCTGTCGGTTGCTGGGCCGTCGCATGCATGTTTCGCAAAGTCCCGAGATGCGCCGCCATTTCGCCGGCTGGCCGAGTGACTGGGTCACGCAATTGGCCGTCGCGCTCGATGCTCCGCCGGAGAGCATCGCCCGCGTTGGCCTGGGCGGCCCCCTGCTGATGTCGACCGTTTGGGGCGTTTCGATGAACAAGGTATTGGAATACTTCGAGATGATCGACGACTAGCCGCCGTGTCGGCGATCAGCTCCGAGCAACCGATATCCTACCAAGAGCCACGGCATGCCCGACGCACCCTCCGCCGAAGCGATTGTCGCAATGCTGCGGGCGTCCGATGCAGTCGATGAAGTTGAGCTGCGCGAGACGCACATTTCCCAGGTATTCCTCACGCGCGACTATGCCTTCAAACGCAAGAAGCTAGTGAAGTTCGATTTTCTCGACTACTCCACGCTCGCGGCGCGGCGTCGTCAGTGCGAGGCGGAGGTGGCGCTCAACAGTCGCTTGGCAGGCGATGTTTACTTGGGCGTGCTGCCGGTCATGCGCGACGCCGCAGGAAAGTTGACGCTCGACGGCGATGGCGAGCCGGTCGAGTGGCTCGTGCAGATGCGCCGCCTGCCGGATGATCAACGCCTGCGGTCGCGCATCGAACAGGGCGGGCTTCAGCCGGCCGAGGTCGACTCGATCGCCGAGACGCTGGCGGAGTTCTACGCAACGACCGACAAGCCGCACATCGCGCCCAGCCAATACGCCGAGGATGTTTGGCAACGCATCAAGGCGAATCATCGCGAGCTTTCCCAAGCCGAGCATGCATTGCCCACGGAGACGGTGGATCGGCTGTATCGCGGTCAAGCCCGCTGGATGAGCTTTTATCGCGCATTCCTGGAGCGTCGCGCCGAGCAAGGTCGGATCGTCGACGGCCACGGCGACCTGCGGGCGGAGCACGTATATCTCACGCCGCAGCCAAGGATCATCGATTGCATCGAGTTCAACGACGGCTTCCGCCGCATCGACGTGGCCGACGAGCTGGCCTTCTTGGCGATGGAATGCGACGGCCTCGATGCCGGCTGGGTGGGCGAGCGGTTGTTCACCGCCTATCGCGACTCCAGTGGTGACGATCCGCCAGAGTGCCTGGTCGCGTTCTATAAATGCTTCCGCGCCTGCGTGCGAGCCAAGGTCGCTGCGATTCGGCAAGTGCAAACGACCGGCGCCGGCCGCGAGGCGAATCGACAAGAAGCATTGCTATTGCTCCGCCTGGCGGAAGGCTACTTGCCGGCGATGCGAACCGCTCGGCTGGTTGTGACGTGGGGCCTCAGTGGCTCCGGCAAATCGACCTTGGCCGCGGCGATTGCGAAAGCGATTAAGGCGGTGCATCTGCAAACCGACTTGATTCGCCGCGACTTGGAACCCTCCGAATCCGACGGGCCGTCCGATCGGTACTCGCCGCAACGCCGGCAAGCGGTCTACGACGAGCTGCTCCGCCGGGCCGGGCAGTTGCTGGCGGCGGGCGAGGCG